>JALSIK010000211.1 GCA_026990045.1 Chromatiales bacterium
GGGAGCCCCTCATGCCCAAGCCGCTGCCGTTCCTGTTGTGTCTGCTGCTGATGGCGCCGCCGGTGGCGGCGGAAGGTCCCGGGCCGTGGTACGGCGGGGTGGCCCTGGGTTCGGGCGATGCCGGGCTCACGCCCGCCGCTTTCGACGACGGCAGTCTCATCTCCGGCACCATCGAGACCGGCGGGCTCACGCGCGGCTTTTTCATCGGCCACCCGCTGCCCGTCTCCGGCCTGCCTTTCACCGTGGCGGCCGAGGGGGGGCTCATCCAGTTCAACAAGCCGGAGCTGCGCGCGGTGAGCGACGGCACCGGGGCCCTGTGGGGCACCGGCGCGGTGGCCAGCCGCGGCGAGGCCGACGGCCTCTTCGCCGCCGCCGTGGCCCGCTACCCGCTGGGCGGCGGGTTCGACGCCGTGGTGCGGCTGGGGCTGCTGCTGTGGAACAGCGATCAATCCCTGGACAACGCCGTGGGCCGGTCCGGCGGGCCGGTGCTGCCCACCCATACCCGCAGCGAGGACGGCGCCGATCCCTTGTTCGGCCTGGGCGGGGAGTACCGCTTCATGGGCCGCTTCGCCGCGCGCCTGTCCTGGACCCGCTACGGCCTGGCCTGGGCCACCACCGGCGACGTGGACGTGGACGTGATCGATCTGAGCGTAATGGCCTGGTTCTGAAGGAGGGTGTCATGAGCGACATCAAGGTGGAACGCCAGGTGGACGAGAACCGCCTCGAGAGCCTGGGCGTGAAGGACTGGCCCGTGTGGACCAGGGAGGTCTCCCGCTTCCCCTGGACCTACGACGAGACCGAGACCTGCTACTTCCTGGAAGGCGACGTCATCGTCACGCCCGAGGGCGGCGAGCCGGTGCAGATGGGCAAGGGCGACCTGGTCACCTTTCCCAGGGGCCTGTCCTGCGAGTGGAACATCCGCAGCCCCGTGCGCAAGCACTACCGTTTCGGCGACTGACGCAAAACCCCGGGCGACGGCAGGGAAGGACGACGGCGGACGAAACGGCACGCGCATCCCGTTACATTCCATCGGCCTGCCCCCATTGGTATCATCGGGGCAGGATCCCGCCCGCGCACCACCATGTCCAGGGAAGGCCACGTGGAAATCGATCCCCCGGCAGCCGGCGAAGCCGCCGGCCGCGACGCCGCCGGATACCTGGCGGAAGCCCACGCCCGCTGGTTTCTCCGCCGCAACCTGGCACGGGAATTCTCCCCGGACCATGCCCTGGTGGCCCGGTGCGAGCGGGCCTTGCATGCCTGCATCCAGGCGGCGGCGGCCGCGGACCCGCCCGCGCAGCCGGCGGGGGGCATGGAAGCCGATGTCTTCACCTGGCTCGCCGCCCACCTGGCCGGTGACGCCGTGCCTGCCGCCGCCCGCGACCGGGCGGCGCAACAGGGCCTGGAACCCCCCGCCGCCGATGCCATCGTCCTGTTCCCGTGCCCCGCCGCCGAGGCGTGGCTGCGCGAGCTGTTCCAGCAAGTTCCGGCCTCGCGCGGCGCGGTGATGGAGGTCTGGCGCGAGCAGGGCCGCCCGCCCGGGACGGCGCCGCTGCCCGCGGACCGGCTGCTGGACGAACACCCCGAGGCCGTGCTGGCCTGGCACGCCGGCCACCCGGACGGCGACGGGGACCTGCTGGCCCGCCACTACCGGGCCCCGGCGGCCGGCGCCCACACGCCGGGGCTGGCCGCCGCCATCGAGGGCGGCCTGCTGCGCGGGGACCCCGCCGCCTCCGCCGCGCTGGAGGCCGCGCTCCATGAGGCCGGCCCCGGCGCCCCGCCGCCGCTGCTGGACCTGGCCGCCCTGGCCGGGCTGGAGCACGCCCTGCCGGTGCTGCACCGGGCGGCCCTGGACCAGGGGGGCGAGACCTGGCTGCGCCTGGCGTGGCTGGGGACGCCCGCGGTCCTGGAGCCCCTGGTGGAGGCCATGGGCGATGCGCGCCATGCCGGGGACGCCGCCCGCGCCTGGGGCCTGGTCACCGGCCACCGGCCCGGTGCCGTCCCCCGCCTGCGCGAGGTGGGCGGCGGCACGGGCCCGGACCGGGCGGACGACGGGACCCTGCCCGATGCCGCCGATGCCGGCCGGTGGCTGGACGAACACCGCCAGGAGTTGTCCCCGGGCACCCGCTACCTGCTGGGCCGGCCGGCGGTGCCCGCCCTGCTGGCGGGCCTGGCCCGGCGCCGGGCCGGGCGCCTCGGCACCGTGCTGGCCCGGCGCCTGCGCCTGGCGGTGGCCCGGCCGGTGCCCCTCCCGGCGCGGGGCTGGCGGCGGGCGGCCGTGGCCGCGGTGTCGGAGCTGGCGGAGGGGGACGGCCCATGATGGATCCCGTCAACGAGACCCCGTGGCCGGTGCAGGTGGTGCCGGGCTGGGATCGCGAAGGCCGGCCCCAGGTCACCGTGGTGCTCAAGGCCACCTGGTCCTTCGACACCGGCGGCCGGCTGGAGCCGGTGGACCGGCCCCCCGCGCCGGTGGCCGCCGACGCCTGGCGCGGCGATCCCGGCGACACCAGCCTGGCCGCGGCCCGGGAAACCGTGCCGTTCAAGGCCGGCAGCGAGCTGCTCCTCTCGGGCACCGCCCACCCGCCCCCCGGCGCCGTGGCCATGAAGGTCTCGGTGGCCCTGCGCCGGCCCGGCGGCGACCGCTGGTCCAAGACCGTGGCGGTCATCGGCGAGCGGCGCTGGGAGCGCCGGCCGGTCCTGGTCCAGACCCCGCCGCAACCCCTGGCCGCCACGCCCCTCATATATGAGCATGCCTTCGGCGGCCGCGACCCGGACAACGAGGACCGGGCCTACGCCCTCAACCCCGTGGGCCGGGGCTACAACCCCCGGCCCTTCCGGCTCACCGACACCCGCCTGCCCCTGGTGGAGAG
>JALSIK010000212.1 GCA_026990045.1 Chromatiales bacterium
GGGGGAAATCAGTCATCGCGGGGCTGGCAGTGGACCAGGTAGTTGACGTCGATGTCGCGGCCCAGGCTGTAGCGGCGGGTGAAGGGGTTGTAGGTCATGCCGGTGATCTCGCGCAGCACCAGGCCCGCCTTGCGCGCCCAGGCTTCCAGCTCCGACGGCCGGATGAAGCGGGCGTAGTCGTGGGTGCCCTTGGGCAGCAGGCGCAGGACGTACTCGGCGCCGATGATGGCGAACAGGTACGACTTGGGATTGCGGTTGATGGTGGAGAAGAAGGCGTCGCCGCCGGGTTTGACCAGGTGCGCGCAGGCGGCCACGGTGCCGGCGGGGTGGGGCACGTGCTCCAGCAGCTCCATGCAGGTGACCACGTCGAAGGTGCCGGGCTCGGCCTCGGCCAGCTCCTCGGCGGTGAGCTGGCGGTAGTCCACCTCGATGCCGCTCTCGCGCCCGTGCAGGCGCGCCACCGCCAGCGGCGCCTCGCCCATGTCGATGCCGGTGACCTGCGCGCCCCGCGCGGCCATGGCCTCGGCCAGGATGCCGCCGCCGCAGCCCACGTCCAGCACCCGCTTGCCGGCCAGGCCGCCCGCGCGGCGCTCGATGTAGTCCAGGCGCAGGGGGTTGATCTCGTGCAGGGGCCGGAACTCGCCGTGGGGGTCCCACCAGCGGTGGGCCAGCTCCTCGAACTTGGCGATCTCGGCGGGGTCGACGTTGGCCGTAGTGGTCATGATCTGATCGGTGTCCGCGGCAGGTTGGTTCAGGCCAGCTCGGCCAGCTTCATGCGCCAGTGCCGTGCCCGGTCGGCCAGGTGGGCCTCGTCCACGGTCGTCAGGCGCCGCTCCTTGAGCACGTGGCGCCCGCCCACCCACACGTCGGTGACGTGGTCGCGGGTGGCGCTGTACACGAGCTGCGAGACCGGATGATACACCGGCTGGGTCTCCAGCGGGCCCAGGTCCACCGCCGCGATGTCGGCGGCCTTGCCCGGCGCCAGGGAGCCGATGTCGGCGTCCAGGCCCAGGGCGCGGGCACCGCCCAGGGTGGCCATGTGCAGCACCCGGTGGGCGGGGAGGGCGGCGGCATCGTCCGCCACCGCCTTGCCCAGCAGGGCGGCGCTGCGCATCTCGCCCACCATGTCCAGGTCGTTGTTGGAGGCGGCGCCGTCGGTGCCCAGGGCCACGTTGACGTCCGCCGCCAGCAGGCGTGCCACGGGACAGAAGCCCGAGGCCAGCTTGAGGTTGGACTCTGGGCAGTGGATCACGTTGACCGCCGCCTCGGCACAGCGTGCGATCTCGTCGTCCGTGAGCTGGGTCATGTGCACCGCCGCCAGGCGCGGGCCCAGCAGGCCCAGCGCGTCCAGCCGCGCCAGGGGCCGGCGGCCGTGCTCCCGCCGGGCGCGCTCCACCTCGCCGGCGGTCTCGTGCACGTGCATGTGCACGGGCACGTCCAGCTCCTCGGCGAACATGACCACCTTTTCCAGCACCTCGTCGGCCACGGTGTAGGGCGCATGGGGGGCGAAGGCGGTGGACAGCAGCGGGTGGCCCTTGAGCCGGTCGTGCAGGGCCATGCCCTTGTGCAGGTACTCGTCGGGCCCCGCGGCCCAGGCGCTGGGGAAGTCGATGACGATCATGCCCAGCACCGCGCGGACGTGGGCCTGTTCCGCGGCCTCGGCCGTTTCCTCGGGAAAGAAGTACATGTCGTTGAAACAGGTGGTGCCCGAGCGCAGCATCTCGGCGCAGGCCAGCAGGCTGCCGTCGCGCACGAACTCCGCGCCCACCCATTTCCGCTCCGCCGGCCAGATGTGCTCCTCCAGCCATTCCATGAGCGGCAGGTCGTCGGCCAGCCCGCGCATGAGCGACATGGCGGCGTGGGTGTGGGCGTTGACCAGGCCCGGGATGAGCACGTGGCGGGGCAGGTCCAGCTCCACCCGCGGCCGGAACCGGGCCGCCTCGGCGCGGGGGACGATGGCGGCGATGCGCCCGCCGTCGATGGCCAGGCTGTGGCCCTCGAGGACGTCGCCCGCCGGCTCCACCGGAACGATCCAGGCGGCGTGAATGAGGGTGTCCACTTCCATCGGGGGGAAGATACAGGCAAGGGGCGGCGGCGGACAAGCGGCGCCTGTTATGATCCCGGTTCTTCACCGCCGCCGTTTCCACCATGAACACCGCCGCCCGCGACCTTCACGACACCCTCCGGCCCCTGCGCTGGGAGGACGATGCCCTGCTCATCCTGGACCAGCGCCGGCTGCCGCAGGCCGAGGCGTGGATCCGCTGCACCGGCGCCGCCTGCGTGGCCGCGGCCATCCGCGACATGGCGGTGCGGGGGGCGCCGGCCATCGGCATCGCCGCCGCCTACGGTGCCGCCCTGTCGGCCGCGCGCCACCTGGGCCCGGGCGGGGCGGGGCGCGGGGTGGTGGAGGCGGAGATGGAGGTGCTGGCCGCCGCCCGCCCCACGGCGGTGAACCTGTTCTGGGCCCTGGAGCGCATGCGCCGGCGCCTGGCCGAAGGGGCGGGCGCCGCGGCCCTGCTGGCCGAGGCCCGGGCCATGCACGAGGAGGACATCGCCGCCAACCGGCGCATGGGGGCGCTGGGGGCGGAGCGCATCGCGCCCGGCAGCGGCGTGCTCACCCATTGCAACACCGGCTCCCTGGCCACCGGCGGCTTCGGCACCGCGCTGGGGGTGATCCGCGCGGCCTGGAGCGCCGGGCGGCTAAACGCCATCTATGCCGGCGAGACCCGGCCCTGGCTGCAGGGGGCGCGGCTCACCGCCTGGGAGCTGCTGCGCGACGGCCTGCCGGTGACCCTGCTGGCGGAGGGGGCGGCGGCGGCGCTCATGCGCAGCGGTCGCGTGCAGTGGG
>JALSIK010000213.1 GCA_026990045.1 Chromatiales bacterium
GTCCGGGCCTGTGTCGCCACCGCCTCGCTGATGCGCGGATTGGCGTGCCCGAACAGGTTGACCCACCAGGAGGAGATGGCATCCAGGTAGCGCCGCCCCTCGAAGTCGTACAGCCACACGCCCTCGCCGCGGGCGATGGGCACCAGCGGCAGCCACTCGTGGTCCTTCATCTGGGTGCAGGGGTGCCAGAGGACCCTGAGATCCCGGGCGGTGATGTCGGCGTTGGTCGTCATGTGGGCCAGGGCACCGGACAAGTATTTCAGGTTCGATTGCGGCGAAACCTCCCGGACATGCCCGGGCCATGCCGTTCAACGCGAAGGCGCAAGGGACGCAAAGCAGCAGCAATAAGAGTGTGAGTCCACTGCCGCCGGTCGAGGGAACTTGCACATGGCGTGTCCCTCGTCATCGCCGGCGGCCTCCGTCAACCCCACCGGACATCGTGCACCACCGTGCCGTCCTGTGCCTCCTGGCGCCCCGGCGCCGGACACGCCGGGGCGGGATTCATCCGCGATAGCGGGTGGCCGGGTGGGCGGTTCACCTGATCATTGCATAAATTCCCTCCCCGCGGGACTAACAGGATGTTGAAAAAGGCCGTCCTGGCCTTTTTCAACGTGCCGAACCCGGCGCAGGTCCGGGTTCGGCTACGCCGAATCAAGCGTTTACACGCATGATTCGCGGGCGGGGCATCCCTGCCCCGCCTTATCAGGCTGTTTTTCAACAGCCTGCTAAGGGATCAGGGGGAGGGTTGCACGAGCGGGAAAAACCCGAGTTCCGATCCCCTCACCCTGCCCCTCTCCCGGCGGGAGAGGGGACCGTCCGGGGCCCCGGCGCCGCGGCCGGTTTTACCGTCCCCCTTTCCCCCGCACCGCGGGGGAGAGGGGCGGGGTGAGGGGGTGTGCACCGGGCCGCTCCCCGGCACGCCGTCGAAGACCAGCGCGGACCCGGATTTCACCCCGGGCGCCATCCGGCCGGGGCCTGCTTCCGGCCCCCGGCGCCTGCCATCCAGGCGCGAAGGCACGATTCGTCACGAATTTCATGCAACTGTCAGGTTCAGTCTCCCAGCCCGAGATTCTTCCATATGGTCCGGGTGGGTTCCACCCGGTTCATGGTGTAGAAGTGCAGGCCCGGGGCGCCGCCCTCCAGCAGCCGGCGGCACAGGTCGGTGACCACGTCGAGGCCGAAGGCGGCGATGGCCTCGCGGTCGTCACCGAAGCCCTCCAGGCGCTTGCGGATCCAGCGCGGGATCTCGGCGCCGCAGGCGTCGGAGAAGCGGGCCAGCTGGACGTAGTTGGTGATGGGCATGATGCCGGGCACGATGGGCAGGTCCACACCCAGCTTCTCGCAGTCGTCCACGAAGCGGAAGTAGGCGTCGGGATTGTAGAAGTACTGGGTCAGGGCGCTGTCGGCCCCGGCCTCCACCTTGCGCTTGAAGTTGGCCAGGTCGGCCCGGGCCGAGGGCGCCTGGGGGTGGAACTCGGGGTAGGCCGCCACCTCGATGTGGAAGTGATCGCCGAAGGTCTCGCGGATGAAGGCCACCAGCTCGTTGGCGTGGCGGAACTCGCCGGGCCCGCCCACCCCGGCTCCGGAGGGGATGTCCCCGCGCAGGGCCACCAGGCGGCGGATGCCGTGGCCGCGGTAGGTCTCCAGCAGCCCGCGGATGGTGTCGCGGCCGGTGCCGATGCAGGAGATGTGGGGGGCGGCGTCGTGGCCCGCGGCCTGGATTGCCAGCACCGTCTCCAGCGTGCCCTGCTGGGTGCTGCCGCCGGCACCGAAGGTGACGGAGAAGAACTCCGGCCCCAGCGCGCCCAGGGCCTCGCGCACCGCGCGCAGCTTCTCCGCCCCCTCCGCCGTGCGGGGCGGAAAGAATTCGAAGCTGAAGCTCCTGGGGTACTTCTTCTGCGAATCCAAGGTCTTGTTTTCGTGTTCTTATGGGTGTCGGCTGCTGGGACTATCGTGCCCGGCCCCTCGCCCCTCACCACTCGCCCCTAGTACCGGTAGTGATCCGGCTTGTACGGCCCGTCGACGGGGATGTCCAGGTAGGCCGACTGCTCCGGGGTGAGCCGGGTCAGGTGAGCGCCCAGCTTGTCCAGGTGCAGCCGCGCCACCTTCTCGTCCAGCTTCTTGGGCAGGACGTAGACCTTCTTCTCGTAGCGGTCGGCGTGGTTGAACAGCTCCATCTGGGCGATGACCTGGTTGGTGAACGAGGCCGACATGACGAAGCTGGGATGCCCCGTGGCGCAGCCCAGGTTCACCAGCCGGCCCTCGGCCAGGACGATGATCCGCTTGCCGTCGGGGAAGATCACGTGGTCCACCTGCGGCTTGATGTTCTCCCAGGTGTACCGGCGCAGGGAGGCGATGTCGATCTCGGAGTCGAAGTGGCCGATGTTGCAGACGATGGCCTCGTTCTTCATCGCCTGCATGTGGTCGTGGGTGATGACGTTGACGTTGCCGGTGGCGGTGACGAAGATGTCGCCCTGGCTGGCGGCCTCGTCCATGGTCACCACGCGGTAGCCCTCCATCGCCGCCTGCAGGGCGCAGATGGGATCGATCTCGGTCACCCACACCGTGGCCCCCATGCCGCGGAAGGCCTGGGCGCAGCCCTTGCCCACGTCGCCGTAGCCCAGCACCACGCAGATCTTGCCCGCGATCATCACGTCGGTGGCGCGCTTGATGCCGTCGATGAGGGACTCGCGGCAGCCGTAGAGGTTGTCGAACTTGCTCTTGGTCACCGAGTCGTTGACGTTCATGGCCGGGAACAGCAGCTCGCCGTTCTCCTCCATCTGGTAGAGCCGGTGCACGCCGGTGGTGGTCTCCTCGGTCACGCCGCGGATGCGCCCGGCGATGGT
>JALSIK010000214.1 GCA_026990045.1 Chromatiales bacterium
CCCGGTGTTCACGGGTGCTCCCCTGCACGCCGGCATGCCGCCAGCGCCTCGCCCCACCGCCGGCGCAGGCGGGCCCGCACGTCCTCGTCGTCCACCGCCGCCTGCAGCTCCGCCGCCGGGACACGAAGGACCACGTTCTCCCAGCCCTCGTTCACCGCGCACTCCACCCGCAGCTCCCAGTCACCGTCGCGCGGCTCCACCTCGAACAAATAGGCATCCAGGCCCAGCTCGTCGAGGATGGCCGCCGCGGCGTCGCGGGCCTTGGCCAGGGCCAGGGTGGAGAGGGTCATGCGCTGTCTCCCGTCCGGAGCCTGTCTCGAATTTCCGCGCGGCCGCGGGGAATCCTGAAGCGGATTCCAACCATCGCCCTACCTTACCAGAAGCCCTTCCGGCAGATGCAGCCGGTCGCAGGCGCTGCGCAGCTCGTCCACCAGCGGCGCCGGGTCGTGGCTGTGACGGCGCGAGAAATGGAACGGCACCAGCCGGGCCACGTTGGCCGCGGCCGCGATCTCGCCGCAGGCGCGGGCGGTGAGATGGCCGTGCTCGCGGGCGCGGTCCCGCTCGGCCTCGGTGAAGGGGGCCTCGCAGAACAGGGTATGGGCGTTGCGTGCCAGTGCCGCCAGCCGCGCGCGGTTGTCCGCCGTGTCCGCCAGGTCCGTGGCATACACCAGCCGCCGGCCCGGGCTCACCAGGATGAGCTCGTCGGCCAGCTCGCCGGCGCTCCGCTCCCGGCCGTCGGGCAGCGCAATGCCCTCGCCCCGGCGGCCGGCCGCCAGCGCCTGCTTGAGCCGCGTGAGCCAGGGGCCGGGGGCAAGACCGCCGGCGGCGAGCCGGTCCTTGCGCACGTGCAGCGTGTGCCCGGGCTCGAAGGCGAAGGCCAGCACCGGGATGCCGTGGTCCAGCTCCACCGCGCGCACCCGGAAGCCGGGCTCCGCCAGCAGGACCCCGTCCGCCGCGGGCCGGTCCGCCAGGGGCTCGGGCCCCGGCCGCCCGGCCCGGATGCGCCAGCGCTGCACCATGTCGCCGTGCAGCTCGCACACCTCGAACACCGGCCCCCGGTCCCCCACCCGGTCCCAGGTGAAGGCGCCGACGAAGGCCGCCACGTGCCCGGCCAGGCCCGGCGGACCCCACAGGCGGCAGGGCGGGAACTCACCCACCCGCGAGCGCAGCAGCCACTGGAAGCCGCCCAGGTGATCCATGTGGGCGTGGGAGACGAAGACGTCGCTCACCTGGTGCGCCACCCGCGCCGACAGGCGCCGGCCCTCGCCCAGGTCGAACAGCAGGCTGCGACCCAGGTGGCGCAGGCGCAGGTGCAGCAGGGGATCGCCCCACACCCCGTTGACCAGGATCGCATCCACCGGCCCCACCCGCACCGCCAGGGGCGGCGAGGCCGGCACCTCCCCGCCGCCGTGCCCCGCCGCGGCCCCAGGGTGCACGGGGGCGAAGGGCTCGGCGGTCTCCAGCTCGCCGCGGGCATTGCGCCGGGCATCGCGCACCAGCAGCACCCGGCCCCGCGGGGCCGGGCCCGGGGCCCGCAGCACCACGCGGCCGTCCTCCACCGCCTCCACCTCGCCCAGGGTCTCCAGCACCCCGTCGCGCAGCATCGCGGCCTGGCGTCCGGGCCAGGCCTCGGGGACGTCCAGCGGCGGCGGGGTCCCCGTCAGCGCCAGCCCCTCCAGTGGCAGCCGGTGGCGCGATGCCCCCTCCAGGTGCCGCTCCCAGGCCGCCGTGCGCGCCGCAGCCCGGCGGCGGCGGCCGGGGCGGGCCGCGGCCGCCGGCGCCTCCACCTGGACCCGGGGCAGCGGCAGGGCCGCCACCGCCGCGGGCACCGCCCGGGTCCGCGACAGCCACACCACGACCTCGATCCCGGCGGCCCGTGCAAGGGCGGTGACGAGCTCGGCGCCGGCCACCCCACGCACCACCCCGGGGGCGTCCACCAGCAGCACGCCGCCGCCGGCGCGCCCGGCCAGCTCCGCCGCGGCCTGCACCAGCGGCAGCCGGAAGCGGCCCGCATCCAGGCTGCACAGGGCGGCCAGGGCCTCCACCGCCCAGCCCTCCCCGCTCCAGCGCGCCAGGCCCAGGGCCCCGGGCGGGCCGAAGGCCGGGGTACCGGGATCCGCGCCCAGGCACCAGCAGGCCCGCCCCTCCCCGGCCAGCACCCGCGCCATGCCCGTAGCCAGGGTGGACTTGCCCGTACCCGGCGCCCCCGCAAGCAGCAGGCGCCGGGCCGCACCGGCGGCCGCCAGCACGGTGCCGGGCTCGCAGGGCAGCCACGCCGGTCCTGGGGCATCCACTGTGGCCATGTCTCCATGATGCGGGCGGGCGGAAGGCCCCGCAATGCGGCAGGTCAAAAGGGCCCGGCACCACCGCCGCCGTGGGCTATCATTGTGGTCGGGCCCCGTGGTGCGGCGGCCCGAAGGACGACGATTCCCCACAGCCTGAAAGGAGGCATCCATGGCTGACAACCTCGACACCGCCCGCGCCGCCCTGCGCGCCCACTGCGACGAGCTCCTGGCCCGGCCCAACGTGGTGGCCGCCGGCATCGGCTACAAGGTGAGCGGCGGGCAGGAAACCCGGACCCTGTCCGTGGTCTGCTCGGTCACCCGCAAGCGCCCGGCGGCCGAGCTGGCCGCGGCCGAGCTGGTCCCGGCCCGGGTGGAAGGCGTGCCCACCGACGTCGTCGAGACCGGTCCCATCCGGGCGCTGGCCGCACACACCTCGCGCCAGCGGCCGGCCCCCGGCGGCGTGTCCATCGGCCACCGCGACATCACCGCCGGCACCCTGGGCTGCATCGTGCGCCGCGACGGGCAGCGCTACATCCTGTCCAACAACCACGTCCTGGCCG
>JALSIK010000215.1 GCA_026990045.1 Chromatiales bacterium
GCCGCCTTCTTCCACCCGCACCCGCCACGCCTCCAGCCGGTCCAGGTACTCGCGCGGGTCCACGTTGTCGCTGCGCAGCTTGGTCACGTTGACCGCGATGACATCGAAGCCGTTGAGCTGGAGCGGGATGTCGCGCACGTAGCCCTTGGGCAGCTCCTCTTTCAAATCGGAGAAGATGAGGATGATCTTCTGCCCGGTGTTGCGCTCGTTGAGGTACTCGATGGCCTGCAGCACGCCGCCGGTGATGTCGGTGTAGGCGGAAGGCTTGACCGCCTTGACCTTCTTGTCGATCACGTCGCGGAACTCGCGCTTCTGCGCGTTGGTCATGCTGGGCCGGTCGTCGAAGGTCTTCTTGTACCAGATGTCCTTCTCGCTGAAGCTGCCGGTGTCGATGCTGGCCACGGCGAAGCTGTCGCCGGGTTTGAGCTCGGCGAGAATGAAGTTGATGATGCGCTGGGCCTGGCCCAGCTCGTTGGTGTAGGTGCCCGAGGTGTCCAGCAGCATGTACACCCCGCGGTCCAGCCGCGGGTCCCGCTGGGAACAGGCCCCGAGCACCAGCACCAGCACCGCCAGGACGGCGGAAAGTCCTGCCTTGCGCTTCATGCGGCCTTGCCTCCAATGGAAATGGTGGAATCCGATTCCACGTGGCCCTGTTCGTCCTCGCCTACAGCCCGCCCCCGCACCAGGCGCTCGATGAACAGCGGCGCGAAGATGAGCAGGTCGTAGACCTGGACCAGGGCGCTGCCGCTGAACTGGGCCGCGTTGCCAAACACGCGCAGCAGCCAGGCCACCGCCCGCAGGGTGGCCACGCCCAGGATGCCCAGCACCGTGCGCAGGGAATGGACGAAGGTCTCCAGCGGGATGGCGACGAAGGCGATGGCGAAGGGCAGGATGAAGCCCAGGCCCATCTGCGCCGCGGTGGTGATCCAGGTGAAGGTGTTGTCCACCACCGCCGCACCTTCCTCGCCGGTGAGATAGGCCTCCATCTGCAGGTTGCTCTCGGCCAGCTTCTCGCGCATGAAGGCCAGCCCCGCCTCCACCGTGGCCAGGGCGAACAGGATGCCGAAGGTGATCCAGATCATGTAGATGCGCTTGCGGTCGTCCAGCGCGCCGATGACCGGGAACAGCCGGGTGATGCGCAGCGACTCCATCAGGAACAGGCCCATGGCCAGCTCCACCAGGATGATGACCAGCGCCGCGACGTCCGAGGTGGGATAGCCCAGGATCTGGCTCTTGGCGCCCACCATCTCCGACATGGGCAGGGCGATGAGGTTGAAGTTGATGGCGGCGCCGCCGATGGCGATCACCAGCACGATGGCCGAGACGAAGAAGTGGGTCAGCGACGACGACGAGAGCTGGCGCACGGCGCGGTCGGTGCCGCGCACGATCTGCTCGTACTCCTCCATGTGCCGGTCGATGGTGCGCGAGCGCTCCAGCAGGCTGTTGATGTTCTTGTCCACCTGGCCCAGGAGCTGCAGGATGCGGCGCCAGTGGGGCATCATCTTGTTGAGGAGCTGGTGACGCCTGTGGCTGGCCTTGCGGTACTCCTCCGTGGCCAGGGTGTTGGCCCGCACCAGCGAGGCATGGATGTCCTCCAGCACGTTGGCCACGGACGGGTCGCCCTTGGCCACCGGGATCTTGGCCACCGCCTCCACCGCCTTGACCCAGCCCGGCGGGGCCGGCGGCACCTCGGTGCTCTGCTGGTAGTCCTCGTCGATGGCCGTGATCTCCTCGCTCAGCTTGCGGTGGAGTGCCGGGTACTCGGCCAGGTCGCGGCGCACGGTGGCGTCCACCCGCTCGAACTCCCGCTCGATGATGCGCTCGGCCGCCTCGCGCCCCGCCGCCAGCAGCACCTCGCGGTTGCGCTGGGCCAGCCGGGCCTCGCCGCGCATGACCGCGCGGGCGGTGAGCCGCAGGGCATTGTGGACGACGCGGGCCAGGGCGGTGATGGCACGATGGGCCGGCGAGCGGGCGAAATACAGCACCGCGGTGAGGACCACGAACCAGATGAGGGCCGAGGCCACCGCGCTGGGCACGATCAGGAACACGTCGTTGAAAGACATACCAGCCTCCTCGTGGCACGGGCACCACGCCGCGGGAAAACCACCCGCTGCGTCATGCTAAGGGGAAGGGACGCCGCGAAACTGTCAACACGGTCACATTCCCCACCCATAAGTATTAGTGAGTTCCCGGCGGATGCAAGGGGCGGACCGCCGGATCAGCCCATGTGATCACGAAAAGCGCCCAGGTGGTCCTGGAGCCGGGCGCGCAGGCGCAGGTGAGCCTGGCTCAGGAGCTGGCTGATGCGCGACTCGCTCACCCCCAGCATGGCCCCCACCTCGCGCAGGTTGAAATCGCCGTCGTAGTACAGGCTCACGATGAGCCGCTCGCGCTCGGGCAGGCTGGCCACCGCCTCGGCCAGGTGGCGCCGGAGCTGCTCCCACTGCAGGTTCTCCACCGGGCCGGCCGAGCGGTCGCGCAGGAGGTCGCCCAGGGCGTCGTCGTTGAGCCCGATCTCCTCGAAGTTGAAGATGCGGCAGGTGGCCGCATCGTGCAGGATCTGGTGGTATTCCTCCAGGGAGATGCCCAGCTCGTCGGCCACCTCCTGGTCGCGGGCATCGCGCCCGGTGCGGGCCTCGATGCGGTGGATGGCGTCGGCCAGCTCGCGCGCCTTGCGGTGCACCGACTTGGGCGCCCAGTCGTTGCGCCGCAGCTCGTCCAGCATGGCCCCGCGCACGCGGATGGTGGCGTAGGTCTCGAAGCTCGCCCCCTGGCTGGGATCGTACTGGCGGGCCGCGTCCAGCAGGCCCAGCATCCCGGCCTGGATGAGGTCGTCCACCATGAC
>JALSIK010000216.1 GCA_026990045.1 Chromatiales bacterium
GTTCCGGGCGGCGGCATTGATCATGGCACCTTCCTGTATATGGTGCGTCCCAGGAGCTGAAACCGGTCAGTGACCCGGTACAGCGTCTCCGAGTGCCCCAGGAACAGCCGCCCGTCGTCGGCCAGGATGTCCGCGAAGCGATCCATCAACCGCGACTGCGTCGGCTTGTCGAAGTAGATGATCACGTTGCGGCAGAAAATGGCGTCAAACGGACCCCGCATGGGCCATTCGTGCATCAGGTTGAGCTGGCGGAACCGGATCATGTCCCGCAGCTCGCGCCGCACGCGAACCTTGTCCCGGTTTTCCCCCCGGCCGCGCAGGAACCACTTCCTTTTCAGCCGCTCGGGCACCTCCGCGGTGCGCTCCTCGCTGTAGATCCCCCTTCGTGCCCGGTCCAGCACGTTGCTGTCCAGGTCCGTGGCCAGGATCCGCACGTCCCACTCCGGCGGCACGGCGTCCGCCAGGGTGATGGCGATGGAATACGGCTCTTCGCCCGTGGAACACCCCGCCGACCAGATCCGCAACCGGCGCACCTGGGCCCGGCGCTCCATCATCGCCGGCAGGAATTCTTCCCGCAGGTAATCGAAATGATGGGGCTCGCGGAAAAAGGCCGTGAGATTGGTCGTCACCGCGTTGGTGAAGTGCCGCAGCTCCTCGCCGTGTCCATCCTCCTGCAGCAGCGAGCAGTATTCCTTGAAGCGGCGCAGGCCCAGCGCCCGCAGGCGCCGGGCCAGGCGGCTGTACAGCATGTCCCGCTTGGCCGGGGACAGCGTGATCCCGGTGTGCCGCGCCACCAGCCGCTGGAGGCAGCGGAAGTCGCGGTCCGTGAACTGGAATTCCCGTTGCGCGGTCACGACCTGCTCCGCCTAGAACTCTTCCCACTCGCTGTCCTCGTCGGATTGGGGGGGCGGCTGCACCGGAGGCCGGGTCGCCGGCCGGCGGCGCGTGGATGCCGCCGCAACGGGCTTGGCCGGGGCCGCGGCACGCCGCGGCGGGGCCGCATGGGTCTGGCCTTCGTCCGACTTGAAGAAGGTCATCAGCTCGTCCAGGGCCTGGGCCTGGTCGTTGAGAGACTCGCTCGCCGCCGCGGCCTGCTCCACCAGCGCGGCGTTCTGCTGGGTCACCTCGTCCATCTGGGTGATGGCCTTGTTGACCTGCTCGATCCCCGCCGACTGCTCCTGGCTGGCGGCCGCGATCTCGGCGATGATGTCGCTCACCTTCTTCACCGAGTTGACGATCTCCTCCAGTGTCTCGCCCGAGTCGTTGACCAGGCGGCTGCCCAGCTCCACCTTCTCGACACTGTCCTTGATGAGGGCCTTGATTTCCTTGGCCGCCGCCGCACTGCGCTGGGCCAGGTTGCGTACCTCGCTGGCCACCACCGCGAAGCCCCGGCCCTGCTCGCCCGCGCGGGCCGCTTCCACCGCCGCGTTCAGCGCCAGCAGATTGGTCTGGAAGGCGATCTCGTCGATGACCCCGATGATGTCATTGATCTTCTTGCTCGCCTCGTTGATCTGGGCCATGGCCGCCACGGCGTTGCCCACCACTTCGCCGCCGCGCTCGGCCTGCTCGCGGGCCCCGGCCGCGAGCTGGTTGGCCTGGCGGGCGTTGTCGGCGTTCTGCTTGACCGTGCTGGTGAGCTGTTCCATGCTCGATGCCGTCTCCTCCAGGCTGGCCGCCTGCTCCTCGGTGCGCTGGCTCAGGTCCTGGTTCCCCTGGGCGATCTCACCGGCGGCGGAGGCAATGTTGCCGGAGGCCTCGCGGATCCGCGCCACGATGTCGCGCAGGTTGCGCATGGTCTCGTTGATGGAGTCCTTGAACTCGGCGAACTCGCCCTGGAATTCGCCGTCCATGTCGCGCCGCAGGTCACCGTCGGCCAGGGCCTTGATGAGCTCGGCACCGGTGCGCAGGGGCACCACGATGGCGTCCAGCAGCTCGTTGACGCTCTCGCCCAGTCCCTTCATGAACCCGGCGTAGGCGCTGGTGTCGACCCGCTTGTCCAGGTCGCCGGCGGCGGCGGCCTCGATCAGGGACTGGATCTGGCGTTCCGCGTCCTTCTGCTCGGTGATGTCTTCCCACTGGACCATGTTACCCATGTACTCGCCGTTCTTGCCGGTGATCATGGTGGCGGTGATGCGGAACTCCAGGCCACCCACCTTGATCTCCGACCGCACCGGCATCCGGCTGGGATCCTTCAACAGAGACCGCTGGTGAGCCGGGTTCTTGTGGAACTGGTCGATGTTCTGGCCCACCAGGTTGTTGACGTCCAGGGTCGGCCAGATCCTGCGCAGCTCCTCCTGCCGGTTGGCGAGCATGTTCCTCACCGCCGGGTTGACGTAGGTGATGACCAGGTCCTCGTCGCACAGCATGAGGTTGGCCGAGGCGCCATCCACCGCGGACTGCAGCCGGGCCACCTCGGTCTCCTTGCGCCGCAGATCGGTCACATCCGCCCACTCCAGAGTGTTGCCCACGTAGTCCCCGTTGAGGTCGTGGATGGCCGTCACCCGGATATGGAAGGTGAGCGGCCCCACCTGGATGTCGGTCTCGTAGGGCAGATTGCGCGGGTCCGACAACAACTGGCGCTGGTGCGCGGGGTTCTTGTGAAACATGTCGATGCAAGTACCCACCAGGCGCTCGGGATCGAATCCGGGATACAGGCTGCGCAGCACGTCGGCGTTGTCGAGCATCAGCTTCCTGGTCTGTTCGTTGACGTAGGTGATCACCAGGTCGCGATCGATGGTCATGATCGCGGTCTGGGCGTTGTCCACCACTCTCTGCAGCCGCTGGGCGCGCTCTTCCTCCTTGCGCTTTTCCGTCACGTCCTGCCACTGCACC
>JALSIK010000217.1 GCA_026990045.1 Chromatiales bacterium
TAATTCGAACGCCTTGGCCACGATCATGCTCATATCAAACCCCAGCTTACGCAGCTCGTATTTTGACTGCGCATCCATGTATGCACTGTTGGCTTTGGTGGCAATGTCCTGATTCTGCAACAAGATGCGCAGGTTGCCGCGTATGATTTTGCGCGCTTCCATCAGCAAATCGTCAGCCCGGGCCAGTTGCTCCCGGATTTCACCCAGCACCACGCAGTCCGGCCTGCATCCGTTGCCTGTCGTGGATTTGCCAGCCACATGCATCCGGCGCAGATCTAGCGTGCGCTGCTTCAGTACACGGAGCTCGGCAGCGGCGTCGTTCAGCCGCCCCGCCGGATCGGTGATATATAACTTGTAGAACTCCTGTAGAACCCTCCAGTCAGATGGCTGCATGGCGTGCCGATAGGGCTCTCCCTCTGCTCGCACCACCCCCCAAAGAAGCATACCGGCCACCATGGCCAACACAGACCATTTTGCACGTCGACAACTGGTCAGCCGGCACGGAGGATTTCTTTCTACGGTGATGTGATGTCCTTTAAGGACCGGTATACGCATTGCTGCCCACTCCACGTTTTATCAAGTTACTCATGAGCAGTACCGTCCCCCTGGGCTCGATGGGCCGGAACTGATGGAGAACCGTGGTGGCCTGAGGGTTATCCAGGCCCGGATGACCAGGGCGACGAGCAGTGCCGGGAAAGGAGCCGCCGTCGATGTGGCAGATGCGCGCGGCGGGGCCGCCGCCCCGTCGTGGGCGTCGACCGGCACTACGAGGGGCAGTGCTTCGTGGAGCATGGGCGGGTGCCGAACATGACGCCCCGTGTCGCCCAGAACACCATTCACTGTTCGTCGGCCGTTGACGGGCGCGCCTCCCGCCATGCCGGATACCGCATCACTCAGGCGAAGTGCAGGCGGGTTGATGGGTATATCGGGTGGTTGAAGGCGATTACCGAGGCATGACATATGTAAATACGACACCATCAGATGGGCAACCCGGGTGGAGCAAACCGGACACGAACTCCTGGAACGATTTGAACGGGTAGCGCCGGCCTTCCGGCAACGGTTTCACGCCCAGGCCAGCACAAAGGCCGCGGAGCGGTTCTGGCGGGTGGCGCGGCCCTGCTGTGCCTACGCCGGGCACCTGCCGGAATCCTTCGGAGGCATGGCGGAATGCGATGAAACCACCTTAGGGGCGGATAATAAGGCGAACGCGGGCAGGAAGGTGGCCGTCAGAATCATCGCGTTTCAGTATTTTCCAGCACGGCGGAAAAATCAAGGTCCCCCAGATCCAGGTTCGCAGTGGTGGGCGCGCTGCCCGCCGGGTGTGCGTCCGTGCCTGACCTGTCAGCGTGGACTGCGCGGATGACTCGCGGCCCCGCCCACTACTGGGCGTGCGCAAGGATCAGGGACACCCCAGACGGCGGGACCGCATCAACCGTCACTGTGGAATTCCGGAGCCCGGCGAATCATCGGCTATTCCCCTGCCCGCGGCGTATCCCGAAATTCTTTCTCCTTTACCCTGACAGTTGCAAAAAATCGGTGCCGTTTCGCGTCGAAATGGCGTCCAGGGAGAATGAAACTCTGTTTGCGCTCGATTTCCGGATTTCGCCGCAGGTGAAGTCCAAAAACGGCCAGATACGTAAATCGGATGGCACGCCGGCGCAATCTGGGAGCGGTGTTTCCCCGGATGACGGTCCTACCAGGATGTTGAAAAAGGCCGTCGTGGCCTTTTTCAACGCGCCGAACCCGGCACAGGTCCGGGTTCGGCTACGCCAAATCAAGCGCTTGCGCGCCTGATTTGCGGGCGGGGCATCCCTGCCCCGCCTTAGCAGGCTGTTTTTCAACAGCCTGCCAAGATATCCAGGAGCTTACTCTTCGCTTTCCAGCTCCAGCCACAGGCAGCGTCCCGCCTGCTCGCGGATGGCCTCCAGCCGTGCCCGGTGCGCCGCCTGCTCGCCGGCGCTGGCCCGCAGCACTTTGATCCGAGGCCGGTCGGCCGGCAACTTCCGCACCTCGGGCGAGGCACCCGCGGGGCCCTCGCCCGCCGCCCCCGCCTCCAGGCCCAGATCGGCCTGGCCGCCGGTCATGGCCAGGTACACCTCGGCCAGGATCTGGGCATCCAGCAGGGCGCCGTGGAGCTGGCGCTGGCTGTTGTCCACCCCGTAGCGCCGGCACAGGGCATCGAGGCTGTTCTTCTGCCCCGGGTGCATGCGCCGGGCCATGGCCAGGGTGTCGGTGACGCGGCAGTGGTCCTCCAGCCGCCCCCACTCACCGCCCAGGAGGGCCAGCTCGTGGTCGATGAAGGCCACGTCGAAGGGCGCGTTGTGGATGATCACCTCGGCGTCGCGGACGAAGGCGATGAAATCCTCCACCACGTCGGCGAACACCGGCTTGTCGGCCAGGAACTCGCCGGTCAGCCCGTGCACGTCCACCGCGCCCTCGTCGATCTCGCGTTCCGGGTTCAGGTAATGGTGAAAGCGGTTGTCGGTGAGGCGGCGGTTGACCAGCTCCACGCAGCCGATCTCGATGACGCGGTGGCCCTGGCTGGGTTCCAGGCCGGTGGTCTCGGTATCGAGCACGATCTGGCGCATGCGGCGGGTTCCCCGGCGGTTCAGTCGCGGTGCAGCATTTCGTCGATGGCGCGGTTGGCCAGGGCGTCGGCCCGCTCGTTCTCCGGGTGGCCGGTATGGCCCCGCACCCAGTGCCATTCCACCTGGTGGCGCGCGGCCGCCTGGTCCAGGCGCCGCCACAGGTCGGCGTTCTTCACCGGCTTGCGGTCGGCGGTGCGCCAGCCGTTGCGCTTCCACCGCGCCATCCACTGGGTGATGCCGTTGCGCACGTACTGCGAGTCGGTGGTCAGGCGCACCCGGCTGGGACGCTTGAGGGCCTCCAGGGCGGTGATGGCGGCCATGAGCTCCATGCGGTTGTTGGTGGTGTCGGGCTCGGCCCCGTACAGCTCCTTCTCGTGGCCATTGTAGCGCAACAGCACGCCCCAGCCGCCCGGTCCCGGGTTGCCGCGGCAGGCGCCGTCGGTCCAGGCCTCAACCCAGCCGCCCACGGTGCACTCCCTGGGGCCGCCGCCCGGCCTCGGGCGGCAGCGGCTTGAGCCCGGGGGCCGCCAGCTGCCGGCGCGGCCGCCAGCGGGGCCGGACGGGGGTCAGCGTCGCCACCCGCTTGCGCGCCACCAGCACGTAGCCGGCGCCCAGCGGCGGCCACAGCGCCCGGCCCACCCGCTCGAGAAACCCCAGCCGTTCCATGAACCGGGCCTGCTGGAGGGGCGGCCGGTAGAAATAGCTTTTCACCTCCACCACGTCCAGGCCCAGCAGCGCCAGCCAGTCGCGCACCCGGGCCATGCCCAGGAACCGGCCGCACCAGGGCACCCGGCCCCGCCACTGCAGCACCAGGTGCACCGGCAGCCAGGCACTCCACGGGTTGAATCCCAGCAGCACCAGGTGGCCCTCTGGAATGAGCACGCGCTCGGCCTCGCGCAGCACCTCGTGGGGATGGCGCGAGAACTCCAGCACGTGGGGCAACACCAGCACGTCGAGGCTGGAGGCCGCCAGCGGCAGGGCCTCGGGCTCGCCCCGCACCGCGGCACCGGGCTGGCCGGCGATGTCCATGACCGCGGTGTGCGAGACCCGCGCCCCCCGCAGCAGGTCGCAGTCGTGGATCCGGCCCACCTGCAGCAGGTGATAGCCGAACAGCCCGGCCAGGGCCTCGTCCATGTGGGCCTGCTCCACGCGGGCCAGGGCCCGGCCCAGGGGGGTCCGGTACCACTGTGCCAGCGCCGCCCGGTGCCCCGGGCCGCAACGGTGAAAGCCTCTGTCGCGCCACCCCGGCATGGCGTGCACTTTATCAGGAATCGGCGCGTCCCACCCGCCCCGGCGGGACTGCGGGCCGGTCGGTTGACCCCGCCGCGGGGGTCCGCTAGAGTGTTGCGCGATGAGAAAAAAAATCAATAATAAACAAGCAGCTAGGTTTTTTCCCCTGGCCCTGTCCCTGATCCTCGCCGGCGGCTGTTCCCTCACCGGGCCGCTGCTCACCGCCGGCGCTCCCCGGCAGCCGGCGGTGCCCGGAGACGCCGATCACCCCGCGGTGCTGTGGCCGGCGGCCGCTGCCGGCCCGGCCCCGGCGGTGACCACGGCGGAAGCCGCGGAAACGGAAACCGCCCCCGGCCCGGAGCAGGACGCCGGCTCCGTGCTCGGGCCGCCCGATCTCTGGGACCGCGTCCGCGCCGGCTTCGCCCTGCCGCGGCGCTCCCACCCCCGCATCGAGCGCGAGCTGGCCTGGCTCAGGCGCCACCCCGACTACCTGGACCGGGTGGCGGACCGCGCCCGGCCCTACCTGCATTTCATCGTCGAGGAGGTGGAGCGGCGCGGCATGCCCCTGGAGATCGCCCTGCTGCCGGTGGTGGAGAGCGCCTTCCAGCCCTTCGCCTACTCCCACGGCCGTGCCGCCGGTATCTGGCAGTTCATCCCCTCCACCGGCCGCCGCTTCGGCCTGCGCCAGACCTGGTGGTACGACGGCCGCCGCGACGTCTATGCCTCCACCCACGCCGCCCTGGACCTGCTCCAGCGCCTGCACCGGGAGTTCGACGGCGACTGGCTCCTGGCCCTGGCTGCATACAATTCCGGCAGCGGCACCGTGCACAAGGCCGTGCGCCGTAACCGCCGCCGCGGGAAGCCGGCAGATTTCTTCTCCCTCAGGCTGCCGCGCGAGACCCGCGGCTACGTGCCCAAGCTGCTGGCCCTGAAACAGCTGGTGGAAGACCCGGCGGCCCACGGCATCACCCTCAAGTCCATCCCGGACGAGCCCTACTTCGCCCGGGTGGAGCTGGACTCCCAGATCGACCTGGCCCTGGCCGCGGAGCTGGCCGGCATCGATCTGGAAGAACTCTACCGTCTCAATCCCGGCTTCAACCGCTGGGCCACCGATCCCGACGGGCCCCATCACCTGCTGCTGCCGCTGGAGCGGGTGGAGCCCTTCCGCCGGGCCCTGGCCCAGCTGCCGCCGGAACGGCGCCTGCGCTGGGTGCGCCACCGGGTCCGCCCGGGCGAGACCCTCATCACCATCGCCCGCCGTTACCGGACCACGGTGGCCACCATCAAGCGCGTCAACCGCCTGCGCGGCAACCTCATCCGGGCCGGGCGCGGTCTGACCATCCCGGTGGCCAGCCGCAGCCGCAAGGCCTACACCCTGAGCGCCGACCAGCGGCGGGCCCGCACCCAGAACCGGCCCCGCGGCGGCCAGCGGGTGGTGCACCGCGTGCAGCCCGGCGACACCCTGTGGGACCTGGCGCGCCGCTACGGCGTCGGGGTGAGGCAGCTGGCGCGGTGGAACGCCATGTCCCCGCGCGACCCCCTGCGCCCCGGGCAGCGGCTGGTCATCTGGACCCGGGGCCGGGCGGCGCTGCCGGCGCGCATCGACGCCCCGCCCCCGCGGCGGCGCATCACGCGGCGCATCGGCTACCGCGTGCGCCCCGGCGACTCGCTGGCGCGCATCTCCCGCAAGTTCAAGGTCACCGTGGAACAGCTCCGGCGCTGGAACCGCCTGCGCAAGGGCGCCTACCTGCAGCCGGGCCAGCGGCTCACCCTCTACATCGACGTCACGCGGCAGTCATCGTGACCAGATGTCAGACGTCAGATCTCAGATATCGGATATCAGATGCCAGAATCGGAAGAATCTGACGTCTGAGATCTGACATCTGAAGTCTGGAGATGGCATGCCACCCGCCACCCCGGCTCCACCTCGCTCCATTGCGGGTAGTCCCGGCGACACACGTCCATGGCCTCGGGACAGCGGGGATGGAAGTGGCAGCCCGCGGGCGGCGACAGCGGTGACGGGAGCTCGCCCTGGAGGCGGATGATTTCCCGCCGCCGCTGCGGATCGGGCACCGGCACCGCGGACAGCAGGGCCCGCGTGTAAGGGTGGCGCGGCGCCCGCATCACCTGTTCCACCGGCCCCTGTTCCACCAGCCGGCCGAGGTACATCACCGCCACCTCGTGGGCCAGGTGCTCCACCACCGACAGGTTGTGGGTGATGAACAGATAGCTCAGTCCCAGCTTCTGCTGGAGATCCTGGAGCAGGTTCAGGATCTGGGCCTGCACCGACACGTCCAGGGCCGAGGTGGGTTCGTCGCACACCAGCAGGGCCGGCTCCACCGCCAGGGCGCGGGCGATGGCGATGCGCTGGCGCTGGCCGCCCGAGAACTCGTGGGGATAGCGGCGGGCCGCCTCCGCCGGCAGCCCCACCTGCTCCAGCAGGGCCCGCACCCGGGCCGCCCGCCGTTGCGCATCGCCCAGGCCCAGGGCGCGCATCCCCTCCTCCACGATGGCGCCCACCTCCATGCGCGGGTTCATGGAGGAGAAGGGATCCTGGAACACCATCTGCATGTGCGCCCGCAGCCGCCGCAGGGCCTCCCCGCGCAGGGCCGTCAGCTCCCGCCCCTGGAACACCACCGAGCCCGCCGTGGGCCGCACCAGCGCGAGCAGGGCCTTGCCCACAGTGGTCTTGCCGCAGCCCGACTCCCCCACCAGGGCCAGGGTACGCCCCGGGTACAGCTCCAGGTCCACCCCGTCCACCGCCCGCACCCGGGCCGCCACCCGCCGCAGCAGGCCCTTGCGCACGGGGAAGTGCACCGCCAGCCCGCGGGCCGCGAGCACCGGTCCCCCCGCCGCCGGCGCCGCGCCCGCCGCGGCGGCTGCGGGCGGGGCCGCCTCCGCGGCCGGGGGGGCGGCCACCTCGGGGTCGAACCGGTGGCAGCGCACGGTCCGGCCCGGTGCCGGGGACACCTCGCGGGGCACGTGCGCCCGGCAGTGGTCCCAGGCCTCGTCGCAGCGGTCGGCGAAGCGGCAGCCGGTGAACGCCTGGTCCAGGCGCGGCACGCCGCCCGGGATGGTCTGCAGGCGCCGGCCACGCCGGCGGAAACCGGGCACGGCGGCGAACAGCTTGCGGGCATAGGGATGCAGCGGCTCGGAGAAAAAGGCGTCGCGCGGGGCCTGCTCCACGATCTCGCCGGCGTACATGACCGCCACGCGATCGGCATGGTCCGCCACCACCCCCAGGTCGTGGGTGATGAGGAGCATGGCCATGTGCCGGTCGCGCCGGATGCGTCCCAGCAGCTCCATGATCTGGGCCTGGATGGTGACATCCAGCGCGGTGGTGGGCTCGTCGGCGATGAGCAGGTCGGGCTCCCCCGCCAGGGCCAGGGCGATCATCACCCGCTGCTTCATGCCGCCCGAGAGCCGGTGCGGGTAGTCGTCCACCCGCCGCGCCGGGTCCGGGATCCCCACCGCCGCCAGCAGCTCCACCGCCCGCCGCCGGCGGGCGCGCCGGCCCAGGCCGTGGTGGCGGGCCAGCACCTCGCCAACCTGGTAGCCCACGGTGAGCACCGGGTTGAGCGAGGTCATGGGCTCCTGGAAGATCATGCTCAGCCGGCGGCCGCGCACGCGGCGCATGGCCATCTCCGGCAGGGCCAGCAGGTCCTCGCCCTCCAGCAGCACATCCCCGTCCACCACGCGCCCGGCCGGCTCCGGCACCAGCCGCAGCAGCGACAGCGCGGTCATGGACTTGCCGCAGCCCGACTCCCCCAGCAGGGCCAGGCACTCGCCGCGGCCGATGTGGAAGCTCACCCCGTCCACCACCCGCAGGGGGCGGTCCTGCGGCCCGAACCAGGTGGACAGGTTGCGCACCTCCAGCAACGTCTTCCCGTTCATGCCGGCTGCTCCCGCAGGCGGGGATCGAAGGCGTCGCGCACCGCGTCGGCGAACAGGTTGGCCGACAGCACCAGCGCGAACATGAAGCAGAAGGCCGCCACCAGCGACCACCACACCGGCGGCTCCCGCGCCAGCTCCAGGCGGGCGCCGTTGATCATGTTGCCCCAGGAGATGGTGGCGGGATCCACGCCCACCCCCACGTAGGACAGCACCGCCTCGGCCAGCACCAGGCCGCTGAAGTCCAGCACCACGACGATGAGCACGATGTGCATGACGTTGGGCAGCACGTGGCGGCCGAGGATGACGAAGGGCCGCACGCCGAAGGCCACCGCCGCCTGGATGTAGTCCAGCTCCCGCACCTTGAGGGTCTCGCCCCGCAACAGCCGGCACAGTCCGGTCCAGCTCGTGATGCCCAGGATCACGCACAGCGCCAGCAGCCTCAGGTCGGCCCGGTCGGTGGCGGTCTCGAACAGCTGCGGGTGGTTCTCGATGTAGACCTGGATGGAGAGGACGGCGGCGGCGATGAGCAGCACGCCCGGAATGGAGTTGAGGGTGGTGTAGAGATACTGGATCACGTCATCCACCCAGCCCCGGAAGTAGCCGGCCATGATCCCGAGAAGGATGGCGAAAGGCAGCATGATGAGGGTGGTGAGGGTGCCGATGACCAGCCCCGTGCGCACGCTCTTGAGGCTGAGGTAGAGCACGTCGGTGCCCACCTTGTCGGTGCCCAGCACGTGGTAGTGCAGGCTGAGGCCGGCCAGGACCCCGGCCACCGCGCACACCACCGCCACGGTGGCCAGCACCGTGCGCCAGGGCACCGGCCCCTCGCCCCGCCACACCCCGGCCGCGGTGCGGGCCAGGGACTCGCCCCGGGCCCGGGCCAGCAGCAGCACCAGGCCCAGCGCCGCCAGCGCGGCCAGCGCCAGCCCGCCGCCGGCCCCGGCCAGGGCCAGGCGGGCCACGTCGCCGGCCCATTGCCGCTCCGGGTCGGCGAGGTGGGCCCCGCCGTGGCGCAGGCGCGGGTACTCCCGCACCTGCCGCCCGCCCCGCTCCACCGGCTGGCGCACGTAGAGGCGGGTGGCCAGGGGCGCCGAGTAGGTCTGCTCCTCCCGCTCGCGCAGGTGGGCCAGGAGCACGTCCAGCACCGACAGCACCTCCACCGACCAGGCGGTCTCCGCCGCCCCCGGCGCCGGCGGCAGCGGCTTGCGGAAGTGGATGGAGTCGGCCAGGCCGATGACGGCGAACACCACCAGCACCACCGCCGAGACCGCCGCCCGCTTCTGGTGGAACACGCGCCGCCACGGCTCGCGCAGGTGGCGCTGCCGCCGCATCCACGCCCCGAGAAACAGCACCCCGGCCAGGAGCACGAACAGCAGCACGTCGGTGGCCAGGTACACCCCGCGCAGACCCAGCAGCGGCGGCAGACCCAGCCACAGCGCGGCCAGCGCCGCGGCGACCAGCAGGGGCCGGCGCCAGAAGGGACGCTGTGACCGATTGCCGCTCATTGCAGCCGTACCCGCGGGTCCACCAGGGTGTAGGAAAGGTCGGTGAGAAGCAGCCCCACGATATAGAGCACCGAGCCCAGGAACACCATGGCCCGGACGATGGCGAAGTCCTGGGCCTGGATGGCCTCGATGGTGTAGCTGCCCAGCCCGGGGATGCCGAAGAACGACTCGGTGAGCAGGCTGCCCATGAACAGCAGCGGGATCACCACCACCGCCCCGGTGAGGATGGGGATCATGGCGTTCTTGAGCACGTGTCCGAACAGCACCCGCAGCTCGGACAGGCCCTTGGCCCGGGCCGTGCGCACGTAGTCCTTGTTGATCTCCTCGAGGAAGATGGTGCGGTACCAGCGGGTGCCGGAGCCGATGCCGCTCACCACGCCCACGGCGATGGGCAGGACCAGGAACCGGATGCCATCGATGCCGTCGTCGTAGCCCGAGATGGGCACCAGGTGCCACAGCTTGCCGATGAGGAACTGGCCGCCGATGATGTAGAACAGCATGGAGATGGACATGAGGATCACCGCTGCCACCACCCCCCAGACATCGATGTAGGTGGCGCGGAAGAAGGCCAGCATGAGGGCGACGGTGACGTTGACCAGGATCCCCACCAGGAACACCGGCACCGCGATGGCGAGGCTGGGCCACATGCGCTGGCGAATGTCATGGCCGATGTCGCGGCCGTCGTCGGCCTGGCCGAAGCGGAAAGCGAACAGCGCCACCGACTTCTGGAAGAAGATGGTGTCGGTCACCTTGTCCAGGCCCTCGGCCGCGGCGTTGTACAGCAGCGGCTTGTCGTAGCCCCGCTCCCGCTTCCACTTCTCGATGGCCTCGGGCGTGACCCGCTTGACGCCCAGGTGCATGCGGGCCATGTCGTCGGGGCTGTTGACCACGAAGAACAGGGTGAAGGTGATGAGGTTCACCCCCACCAGGATGGGCACGGCATACAGGATCCGCCGGACGATGTACGCCAGCACCGGTCAGCCCTCCCGCCGCCGGGCCGGCTGCCGCTCGCGCCGGCGCCAGGCCACCACCGCCGGCACCAGGCCGGTGAGCAGCAGCACCGCCGCCAGGCCCAGCGGCCACAGCACCGGCCGGTTCCACTCGCGCCGCCGCGCCTCGCGCAGGGCCGGGTCCAGGCGCCGGTACATGAAGGTGTTGTGCGCCATCAGGTTGGGCTTGGCGTTGTGGTACCAGCCGTGGTGGAGGACGAACTGCTGGGGATGCACGCCCCACAGCCACGGGGCGTCGCGGCGGACGATGTCCACCATGCGCCGGATCAGCTTCATCCGTTCCGGCCCGTTGTCCATGTTGCGCACCCGTTCGAACAGCCGGTTGTACTCGGGATTGTCGTAGTTGGCCGCGTTCTCGCCCCCGTGCTTGACCTTGCCGTTGGGCCCGTAGAGCAGGAACAGGAAGTTCTCCGGGTCCGGGTAGTCGGCGTTCCAGCCCCACATGAAGAGCTGGGCATTGCCCTTGCGCATCTTTTCCTGGAACCGGTTGTAGTCGGTGTTGCGGATGACGAGCTGCAGGTCGATCTTGCGGAACTGCTTGCGCAACCAGTCGAAGCGGGCCTTGTCCTCGGGTCCGCCACCGGTGACATCCAGGTGGATGAGCAGCGGCCGGCCGGTCCGCGCGTCGCGGCCGTCGGGATAGCCGGCCGCGGCCAGCAGCCGCCGCGCCTCCTCGATGGAACGCCGCCGGGCGCGGCCGTCGCGCCACTCGTAGACATAGGGGTTGATGCCCTCGCGGCCGGTTTCGTGGCCGAAGATCCCGGGCGGAATGATGCCCTGGGCCGGGATCCCGCGCCCGTTCATGAAGATGGAGATGAACTCCTCGTAGTCCACCGCGATGGAGATGGCCCGCCGCAGCAGTCGCGCGCGCTCGCTGTCGCCGCCCACCACCGGGTCCAGCATGTTGAAACCCATGTAATAGGTCGAGGCCTGCACCGCCGTCACCAGCCGGATGTCCTTCGCGCGCATGGCCGGGGTCAGCTCCGCCTCGCCCGCGCTGGTGAACTGGATGGCCTGGTCGAAGGCGTCGGAGCTGACGCCGGAGACGTCGTAGTAGCCCTGCAGGAACTTGTTCCAGTAGGGGATGCTCTCCTTCTCCAGGCTGAACACCACCTTGTCGATGAAGGGCAGCGGGCGGCCGGCGTCGTCGAGCCAGCCGCGCCCGGCGTCGCCGGGCTCGCCCTCGGCCGGGTAGCGCTGGCCGTGGAAGTTGGGATTCCGCTCCAGCACCATGCGCCGGTTGGGATTGTTCTCGGTGAGCATGTAGGCCCCGGTGCCCACCGGGTACCAGTCGAGGGTGATGTTGCGCGCCTTCAGGCCCGGCTGCGAGTAGAAGCGGTCCGCCTCCCACGGCATGGGCGCGAAGAACGGCATGGCCAGCCAGTAGCGGAACTGGGGATACTTGCCCTTGATGCGGACCCGGTAGGTGTAGCGGTCCACCAGCTCCACGCCCGCCAGGGGGTGGCGGCGCAGGTCCAGCCAGTGTTCCCCCGGCGGCAGGGCCGCCAGGGCCCGCTCCAGCTCCCGGGCATACTCGGCCAGGCCCACGATGTAGCGGTTCATGAGGCTCTGGATGGGGGAATGCAGCCGCGGATGGGCCAGGCGCTTGATCTGGTAGACGTAATCGGCCGCCACCAGCTCGCGGCTCCCGGTGCGGGACAGGTCGGACAGGACCCGCACGCCGGCCAGGGCCGCCTCGTCCAGGTCATGGTAGAGGTAGCGCCCGGCGCCGTCGCGGGCGAAGGCCGGATGCGGCTGGTAGCGGATGCCGGGGCGGATGCGGATCTCGTACACGCTGGTGGCGATGGCCTCGGCCGGGGCATCCGCCGGCAACGGCCGGCCCCCGGCATCGTAGTAACGGACCGCGGGCATGGCCGCCGCGGTGAGGGGCTCCAGGGTGTAGGGCCGCTTGAGAAAGTGGTACTGCAGCGGCGGCTCGTAGATCTGGCCGATGAACTGGTACTCGTTGGAGCTGTAGGACCGCACCGGGTCCAGGTGCTTGGGGCGGCTGGAGAAGGCCGAGTACAGGATGTTGGCCCCCCGCTGCTCGGGCGGGTAGGGATTGTTCCACGGCCGCGGCCCGCAGGCGGCCAGCGACAGGAACACCGCCAGTATCGCAGCCCCGCGCCGGAGCCCGGTGGGGTTTTCGCCTTGTGCCGGTGCGGGTATCATAACGACCGCGTCAGCCTACCCGATCAGGCCACCGGACAACAACGGCGGGGACGGGCCTGGCACGCCCCAATCACGACGAACGACCAACAAAGGACAACGCCACCATGGGATTCCTGGACGGCAAGCGCGCCCTCATCGTCGGGCTGGCCAGCAACCGCTCCATCGCCTGGGGCATCGCCCAGGCCATGCGCCGGGAGGGGGCCGAGCTGGCCTTCACCTACCAGAACGAGAAGCTGGAGGACCGGGTGGCCAAGATGGCCGCCGACTGCGGTTCCGACATCGTGGTCCCCTGCGACGTCTCCAGCGACGAGGCCATCGAGGCCGTGTTCGAGCGCCTGGACGACTACTGGGACGGGCTGGACATCATCGTCCACTCGGTGGCCTTCGCCCCGCGCGAGGCCCTGGAGGGCGACTTCCTGGACAGCGTCTCGCGCGAGAGCTTCCGCGTCGCCCACGAGATCAGCTCCTACAGCTTCGCCGCCCTGGCCAAGGCCGGCTGCAACATGATGGAGGGCCGCGACGGCGCCCTGCTCACCCTCAGCTACCTGGGCGCCGAGCGGGCCATGCCCAACTACAACGTCATGGGCCTGGCCAAGGCCAGCCTGGAGGCCAACGTCCGCTACATGGCCCACAGCCTGGGCCCCGACGGCATCCGGGTCAACGCCATCTCGGCCGGCCCCATCAAGACCCTGGCCGCCGCCGGCATCTCCAACTTCCGCAAGATGCTCGACGAGGTGGAGCGCACCGCCCCGCTGCGGCGCAACGTCACCATCGACGACGTGGGCAACGTGGCGGCCTTTCTCTGCTCCGACCTGGCCGCCGGCGTCACCGGCGAGGTGGTGTACGTGGACGCCGGCTACAACATCATGGGCATGCGCCCGCTGGACGCCGACGGCGGCTGACGGCAGGCGCGCCACCCCGGCGGAACGCCGAGCCCCGGCTGGGCAACAGCCATGTCATTTCGACCTGCAGGAGCGCCGCCCCGGCGCGAAGGAACACGCCCCCCGGCGTGAACGCCATGCCGCGGCTGTTTCGTCATCTCCCGCTCCCCGCGGGGGAGAGGGTCGGGGTGAGAGGGGCATGAACACGCCGCGTCGCGGCACGTTCTGACATCTGTCCTCTGTTTTTTCTTCCGGCAGGTGTCTCTTCGCGGCCGGGGACCGTTCCTGCGCCCATCTGCTCCCCCGTGCCTGCGGCTACGAGGTCTCCGGCTCCGGCTCGGCGGCCAGGATGTCCTGCTCGCCCTCCATGCGCGCCACCATCACCGCCCCCACCGAGTCCGAGAACACGTTGACCGCGGTGCGCAGCATGTCCAGCACCCGGTCCACCGCCAGGATCACGCCGATGGCCTCCAGCGGCAGGCCGACGGCGGCCAGGATGATGGTGATGGCCACCAGCGAGGCCGACGGGATCCCCGCCACCCCGATGGAGGTGAGCAGGGCGATGAGGACGATGGTGAACTGGGTCACCAGGCCCAGCTCCAGCCCGTAGAGCTGGGCGATGAACATGGCCACCACGCACTCGTAGAGGGCGGTGCCGTCCATGTTCACCGTGGCGCCCAGGGGCAGCACGAAGGAGGCGGTGCGGTTGGACACGCCGGCGTTCTTCTCCACGCACTCCAGGGTCAGGGGCAGGGTGGCGGAGGACGAGGCGGTGGAAAAGGCCGTGAGCAGGGCCGGGGCCATGGCGCGGAAGTGGCGCACCGGGCTCACCCGTCCCAGCAGGCGCAGGACCAGGGGAAGGGTGACCAGGGCGTGGAAGGCCAGGGCCGCCACCACCGTGAACACGAACTTGCCCAGGGTCAGGGCGAACTCCGCCATCTGCCGCAGTTCCAGGCCCGCCACCACCTTGGCCACCAGGCAGAACACCCCCAGCGGCGCGAACTTCATGATCAGCATGGTCACCCGCATCATGATGTTGAGCACGCCCTGCCAGAAGTTGTACTGCACCTGCGCCTGGGCATCGTCGAGCCGGGTGAGGAAGTACCCGTACAGCAGGCTGAAGAAGATGAGCCCCAGGAGCTGGCCGTCGGCCGCCGCGGCCACGATGTTGGGGGGCACCATGCTGATGAAGACGCCGGTCAGGTCGGACAGATCCCGCTCCCCCAGGCGCGAGAGGTCCTGGTCGGCCGCCGCCCCGGCCGAGGCCAGGAGGCTGCGCGCCAGCTCCGGGTCCACCACCCCCGGGGCCACCAGGTTCACCAGCGCCAGCCCGGTGACGATGGCGAGGAAGCTGCTGGCGACGTAGAAGACCAGGGTCTTGGCCCCCAGGCGGCCGATGCCGTGACCGCCGCCGATGCCCGCCATCCCGATGACGATGGACGAGACCACCAGCGGCACGATGATCATCTTCAGCCCGTTGAGAAACAGCGTGCCGAAGAACTCGTACACCGCGTAGGCGCGCACGCCCAGCACCGTGCCCTCGGTGCCGGTGGCCAGGCCCGCGCCCACCGCCAGCACCAGGGCGATGAGGATCTGCCAGTGCAGGGCCAGGCGCATGGTAAAGGCCGCCCGGTGCCCCTAGGGCCCGTCTTCGCCGGGCGGAGTGATCACCACGTCGGCGGTGCCGCGCAGGAATCGCACGAGGTGTTCGAAGTCCTCCCGTCCGCGGGCCGCCGCCAGGCGCCGCTGCTCCGCCACCACGTCCTTGTCGTCCAGCTTCTCCGGTCGGCGCTGCCCGAACACCACCACCACCGCCGCCTCGCCCGACGGCCGGGAGACGGTCCGCACTCCCGCCTGCCCGCCGGCGGGCACGGCCAGGGCGAAGGCCGCCCGGTGCAGATCGGGAGGGAGGCCGGCGCCGGCCCCCGATCCCTCGCGCATGATCCAGCCCGCCCGCTTCCAGGCCGCCTCCTTGATGGACGCCGCCACCTTCCCAGGATCTTCGCCGGCGGCAATCCGCCGGGCGGTGGCCTCGGCCGCCTTGCGCGCGGCGGTGGACGCCTGCTCGCGCCTGAGCCGGGCGGCGATGACCGCCCGCACCTCCTCCAGCGTCTTGACCCGCGCCGGGCGATGTTCCGCCACGCGCAGCACCACCCGGCGGGTGTCGTCCACGTCGATGAGGGGGCTGTTGCGCCCTTCCTCCATCACCTCCGGGGAAAAGGCGGCCTCCACCACCTCCCGGTTGGCCAGCAGGCCGGGGCCGCCGGCGCGCGAGAACCAGTCGCTGGTCCTGATCTCCAGGCCCAGCTCCCGGGCCACGGGCTCCAGGCTGTCGGGCGACTCCTCGCTCAGGATGTACAGCTTCTCCGACAACTCGTAGAAACGTTCCTCGGCCCGCTCCAGCTGCAGCTCGTGGCGGATCCGGTCCTTCACCTTCTCGAACGGCGGGATCTCGGGCTCGCGCACGGCCTCCACCTTCACCACGTGGTAACCGAAGCGGGTACGCACGGGACCGCCCAGCTCGCCGGCCCCGAGCGAGAACACCAGGTCGGCGAAGGGCTTGACCATGGCGTCACGGGTGAAAAATCCCAGGTCACCGCCCTGCTCGGCGCTGGCCCTGTCCTCGGACATCTCGCGGGCCACCTTCTCGAACGGCTCCCCGGACCGGACCCGGGCCAGCGCCTCCTCGGCCTTCTTGCGCGCCTCGGCGTCGGGGGTGTCGGCGTCCACCTTGATGAGGATGTGGCGGGCCCGGCGCTCGGCCTTGCCGGTGGCGAAGGCCCGCCGGTTTTGCTCGTAGTAGTCCCGCAGGGACTGCTCGTCGATCTCGATACCGCGGGCCAGGGTCTCCAGGCCGAGCTCCACGTAGGCGATGCGCACCTGCTCCGGCTGGCGGAAGCTTTCCTTGTTGGCCTCGTAGTATTCACCAATGGCATCCTCGTCCACGTTCACCCGTGCCAGGTAGGGCGCGAGTGAAAACTCCAGCACCCCGACGTCGCGCTGTTCGCGCCGGGCCTCGAGCAGCACCCGCACCTCGGCCCGCGTCGCGAGTCCCGAATCCGCCACCCCGTTGCGAAGCTGGGCCCGCAGGATGTCCCGGGCCAGCGACGCCTCGTAGGCACGCTCGTCCATGCGCCAAGCCCGCAGGATCTCGCGGTACCGCTCCGGCGAAAACCGGCCCTCCCGCTGGAAGGTGGGGTTGGCCTGGAGGGTCTTCAGGATGAGCCGCGGGGAGGCGGCGAAACCGGCATCGTCGAGGAACTGCTCCAGCAGCACCCGTTCCACCAGGCCCTCGATGACGGGACCCCGCAGCCGGGCCGGGTCCAGCATGGCCGGGTCGAGCTGCTTGCCCAGCAGGCGCTGGAGCTGGTCCTGGTAGTTGCGCAGGGCGCGCAGGTACTCGGCCTCGCTGATCTCGGTGCCGTCCACCACTGCCACCGTGCCGCCGCCGCTGCCGCCGAGGTAGCTGTTGAGGCCGAAGGTCGCGAAGGCGATGACGATGAGACCGACGATGGTCCAGACGATGATGCCCTGGGCGCGGTCGCGGATCTGCTGCAGCATGGCTCCGTGTCCCCGTGGTCAGCGCGGGCGCCCGCCGGCGCCCGCGGGACAAAGAAAAAGGGCGGGACCTGAGGCCGCGCCCTTGGAACAGTGGCGGAGTGGACGGGACTCGAACCCGCGACCCCCGGCGTGACAGGCCGGTATTCTAACCAGCTGAACTACCACTCCAAGTCGAAAGCTCGTGGTGGGTGCTGCAGGGCTCGAACCTGCGACCCTCGCCTTGTAAGGGCGATGCTCTCCCAGCTGAGCTAAGCACCCGGGCGGCGGTGGAAACAGCGCCCCGCCTCCGGGAGGCGCGCTAGTTTACGGCATCCTTGAGCGCTTTGCCAGCCTTGAAGGCCGGGACCTTGGACGCGGCGATGCTGATGGTCTCGCCGGTGCGCGGGTTGCGGCCGGTGCGGGCGGCCCGGTCCCGGACCAGGAAAGTGCCGAAGCCGACGATGGTCACGGTGTCGCCCTGCTTGAGGGCCCGGGTCACGGCATCGATGAAGGTATCCACGGCCCGGGTGGCGGCGGCCTTGGACAGATCGGCGCCTTCGGCGACGGCATCAATGAGTTCTGCTTTGTTCACAATGAGGACTCCCCTTATTGTAATTTACTGAGTCAATTAAAAAAAACGCCGCCGGGAACGGCGGTGCCACAGCTTCCTGCAACCCGGCCATATATACCAACCGGCCTGCAGGGGGTCAAGCACGGCGCGCCGCTTTGCGGTACGCCGTCACGTCTCGCCGGCTGCCCGCACAAGTGCCTGAATCCATGGGTTTCTTGCACGCGCCGGGATCGGGGCCGATCCCGGCCCCGGCGGCGGCGTATCTCAGTGCGGCCGGATGGGGTTCTTTTCCCCGTCCTTGGCCGGCTCCTGCTTGCCGCCCACCATGGCCCCGGCCAGGGGCTGGGGCTTGGACACCAGTGCCAGCTCCAGGACCTCGTCGATCCACTTGACCGGCCGGATTTCCACATCCTGGCGGATATTTTCCGGGATCTCCTCCAGGTCGCGGCGGTTTTCCTCCGGGATGATCACCGTGGTGATGCCGCCGCGGTGGGCCGCCAGCAGCTTCTCCTTGAGTCCGCCGATGGGCAGGACCTCGCCGCGCAGGGTGATCTCGCCGGTCATGGCCACGGTGGACCTGACCGGGATCCCGGTCAGGGCCGAGACCAGGGCGGTGCACATGCCGATGCCCGCCGAGGGGCCGTCCTTGGGAATGGCGCCCTCGGGCACGTGGACGTGGATGTCGGTCTTCTCGAACACCTCGGGCTCGATGCCCAGCACCTCCGAGCGGCTGCGCACCACGGTGAGCGCGGCCTGGATGGACTCCTTCATCACGTCGCCCA
>JALSIK010000218.1 GCA_026990045.1 Chromatiales bacterium
GCCGCCACCCGGAGCGGGGTTGGAACCCGGTGCAGGTGGACGACCTCGCCTTCTACACCGCGCTGGGGGTGATCCTGGGCGGGCGCATCGGCTACATGCTGTTCTACAACCCCTTCCTGCCGCCGGAGCAGGCGTCCCACTTCTGGGAGATCTGGCGCGGGGGCATGTCCTTCCACGGCGGCCTGGCCGGGGTGCTGGTGGCCATGTGGTTCTTCGCCCGCCGTTACCGCAAGCGCTACTTCGAGGTGGTGGACTTCATCGCCGTGCTGGCGCCGGTGGGCCTGTTCTTCGGCCGCATCGGCAACTTCATCAACGGCGAGCTGTGGGGCAAGGTCACCGGCCTGCCCTGGGGCATGATCTTCCCCGGTGCCCGCGACGGCCTGCCGCGCCATCCCTCCCCCCTGTACGAGGCGGCGCTGGAGGGCCTGGTGCTGTTCGCCATCCTGTGGTGGTTCACCCGCCGGCCGCGGCCGGTGATGGCGGCCTCGGGCGTGTTCGCGCTGGGCTACGCGGTGTTCCGCTTCCTGGTGGAGTTCGTGCGCGTGCCCGACCCGCAGCTCGGCTACCTGGCCTGGGGCTGGGTGACCATGGGCCAGGTCCTGTCCCTGCCCCTGGCCCTGGCCGGTATCCTGTTGATTTGGCTGGCCTACCGGCGGCGTGCCGCGGGGTGAGCGCGGGTGGTAAGATGGGCGCCGGGGTGGCATCCGGGAGGCGTTCGTGAAGCAGTACCTCGACCTCATGCGCCACGTGCGCGAGCACGGCGTGCGCAAGGACGACCGCACGGGCACCGGGACCCTGTCGGTGTTCGGCTACCAGATGCGCTTCGACCTGGCCGAGGGGTTTCCCCTGGTCACCACCAAGAAGCTGCACCTGCGCTCCATCATCCACGAGCTGCTGTGGTTCCTGCGCGGCGACACCAACATCCGCTACCTGCACGAGAACGGCGTCACCATCTGGGACGAGTGGGCGGACGAGAACGGCGAGCTGGGGCCCATCTACGGTTACCAGTGGCGCTCGTGGCCGGCGCCCGACGGCCGCCACATCGACCAGATCAGCCAGGTGGTGGAGCAGCTGCGCACCAATCCCGACTCGCGCCGCCTCATCGTCTCGGCCTGGAACGTGGGCCAGCTCGACGAGATGGCCCTGCCGCCGTGCCACGCGCTGTTCCAGTTCTACGTCGCCGGCGGGCGCCTGTCGTGCCAGCTCTACCAGCGCAGCGCCGACATCTTCCTGGGCGTGCCCTTCAACATCGCCTCCTACGCCCTGCTCACCATGATGATGGCCCAGGTCACGGGCCTGCGCCCGGGCGAGTTCATCCACACCCTGGGCGATGCCCACCTGTACCTGAACCACCTGGAGCAGGCCGACGAGCAGCTCTCGCGCACGCCCTACCCGCTGCCGGTGATGAAGCTCAACCCCGGGGTGCGGGACATCTTCGCCTTCCGCTACGAGGACTTCGAGCTGGTGGGCTACGAGGCCCATCCCCACATCAAGGCGCCGGTGGCGGTTTGAGACCGGCGGCGAGGGTCCCCGCAGGTGCCGGCGCGGGGGACGGCCGCAACGCGGGCGCCACGCGGGGACATTGCGTCGCAGGAGGATCGCTGCCTTGGTCACGACCGATGATGCCGTGAACCGGGAAGTGGGCGCGGTGCCCCACGCCCACGGGGCCGACGCGGTGCTGGCGGCGGTGGACGGCTCCCGCCACGGGCTGGCCCCCGCCGAGGCCGCGGCGCGTCTGGCCCGCCACGGTCCCAACGCGCTGCCCCGCCCGCGCCAGCCCGGCATCGCCGCGCTGTTCCTGCGCCAGTTCGCCAGCCCGCTCATCTACGTGCTGCTGGCGGCGGCGGGGCTGTCGCTGGCCATCCAGGAATGGACCGACGCCGCCTTCATCTTCGCCGTGCTCCTCATCAACGCCGTCATCGGCGCGGCCCAGGAACATTCCGCCCAGCGCGCCGCCAGCGCGCTGCAGGAGCTGGTGGCGGACCGGTGCCGCGTGCTGCGGGCCGGGGAGAGCTACGTCATCGACGCGCGCGAGCTGGTGCCCGGCGACGTGCTGCTGCTGGAATCGGGCGACCGGGTGCCGGCGGACGCGCGCCTGCTCCAGGCCCACGACCTGGAGGCCGACGAGTCCCAGCTCACCGGCGAGTCGCTGCCCGTGATCAAGGAGGCCGCCGCGGTGCTGGCGCCGGAGACGCCGCTGGCGGAGCGGCGCAACATGCTTTATGCCGGCAGCCTGGTGCTGCGCGGCCGGGCCCAGGCGGTGGTGGTGCACACGGGGCTGGACACCGAGCTGGGCCGCATCGCCAGCGCCATGGTGGCGGAGCCGGCGGCGGAGGCGCCGCTGCTGGTGCGCATGCGCCGCTTCACCCGCTGGGTGTCGGTGGCGGTGGGGGTGGCGGCGCTGGTGCTGGCGGCGGTGAGCCTGGCCCGCGGCATGCCCCTGGCCGAGGTGTTCCTGCTGGCGGTGGCGCTGGCGGTGTCCGCCATTCCCGAGGGGCTGCCGGTGGCGCTCACCGTGGCCCTGGCCATCAGCATGCGGCGCATGGCGCGGCGCAACGTCATCGTGCGCCGGCTGGTGGCGGTGGAGGCGCTGGGCTCGTGCACCTACGTCGCCACCGACAAGACCGGCACCCTCACCGTCAACCAGCTCACGGTGCGGCGCATCGGCCTGCCCGGCGGCGAGACCTGGGAGGTGACCGGCGAGGGGCTGGTGCCCGAGGGGCGCGTGCTCACCCCCCGCGGCGAACCCGACGCGGCCGAGGAGCGCCTGCTGCGGCGCATCGCACAGGCCGCGGTGCTGCCCAACGAGGG
>JALSIK010000219.1 GCA_026990045.1 Chromatiales bacterium
CACCGGTCCCCGGCCGGGACCGCCCGCCACGGCCGTGGCGGCGGCGAGGGCGAGGACCGCGATCCAGGCGGCACGCATCACGACGCCGGCACCAGCACGGCCATGGGGGCCGAGAGGGGGCTGCCCCCCGGGTTGAGGGCCGAGTAGGCCTGGACGCGGAAATACCACAGGCCGCTGGTGTCTACCGGGAGGCCGGCCGTGGTGGGCGCGGCGGCGCCTCCCGCGTATGGAACGTCCACCATCCGCACGCCCGGGTCGCCCGGCTGAAAGCCGCTGTTCCGGCTGTAATAGACCCGGTAGCCGCCGCCGGCCTTGTTCACCTCGGTATCCGGGTTGGCCGCCCAGGTGAGGGTGACGGTGGCGCTGACCGCGGTGGGGGGCGGCACCAGGAGGGAGGGGGCCCCGTCTTCGCCCCCGCCCGAGCAGGCGGCGACGAGGGCGGCTGCCACCACCGGCAGGATACGGGGCAACGGGTTCCAGTGGCGGCTGGATTTCATGGTCATGCGCGCTCCTGTGCCCCGGCACCGGGAACGGTTCCGGGGCCGCGGCGGGAGACAGGATAGCCCCGCGGGGGCCCGCCCTTCTGTTAATGGCGCCACATTTCCGGGCGTAAGATTTCCATGCCGGGGAGCGGGGCATTCCTCCCCCGGCAGGCCCGTGCCCGCCGTGCCTGCGTTCCCCGGCGGTTGGAAACCCTTGTCGCCCCGCTTATGATGGCCCCGCCGGTGGGGCATTCCGGCTCACGTACAGCGAGAGGGGGAATCACCATGATCGGCAAGAAGAACATCGTGTTCGGATTTCTCTACCTGGTCCTCACCGCGGCGCTCGGTCCCTACATGGTGATCAAGGTGCTGCCCGACGTGGGCGCCGCGAAGCAGGAGAAGCAGGCCGCGGTGGGGCGGCTGCAGCAGCTCAAAGAGAACGACTTCGAGGAGGAGCTGGAGCCGCTGCCGGCGGAGGCCATCGCCAAGGCCAACACCGACGGCATCCTGGCCCTGAACAAGGTCATCAACACCGGGGAGATCCTGGGTGACATCAAGGGCGGACCCCATGCCCACGGCAACCTGGAGGCCCTGCTCAACATCGCCGCCGGCCTGGCGCTGTGCTTCGTGGCGGTGGGGCGCCTGTTCAAGCAGATCATCTCGTGGCTGTTCATCCTCGGTGCGCTGTTGCACTCGGGCTCGCTGTACCTGCTGAGCTTCGGCCAGGGCTGGGCGGCGGTGCCGCTGCAGGCCGGCCCATGGCTGGTGCTGGCGGCGCTGCTGGCCATGGGCGTGGCGGCGGCCGTGGGGTTCCGCGGCGAGATCGTGCGCGATGGCTGATGGGGGCGGTGCCGGGGCGCGTCTGACCTGAGGAGTCCGGCCGCCTGTGCGCACGCTGTATCCCCGCATCCAGCCCTACCACACCTTCCGCCTGCCGGTGGAGCCGCCCCACGAGCTGTACGTGGAGGAGTGCGGCAACCCGCGCGGGCTGCCGGTGCTGTTCGTCCACGGCGGCCCCGGGGCCGGCTGCGAGGAGGACCATCGCCGGTTCTTCGATCCGGAGATCTACCGCATCGTCCTGTTCGACCAGCGCGGGGCCGGGCGCTCCACGCCCCACGCCGAGCTGGCCGGCAACACCACGCCCGCGCTGGTGGCGGACATGGAGGCCATCCGCGAGCACCTGGGCATCGACCGCTGGGTCCTGTTCGGCGGCTCCTGGGGGTCCACCCTGTCCCTGGTGTACGCGGAGAGGCACCCGGAGCGGGTGCTGGGCCTCGTCCTGCGCGGGATCTTTCTCTGCCGCGAGCGCGAGATCCGCTGGTTCTACCAGGAAGGGGCCAGCCGCATCTTTCCCGATGCCTGGGAGGAGTTCCTCGAACCCATCCCGCCGGAGGAGCGCGGCGACCTGGTGGCGGCCTACTACAAGCGGCTCACCGGCGAGGACGAGATCGCGCGCCTGCACGCGGCCCGGGCCTGGTCGCTGTGGGAGGGCCGCACCTCCACCCTGGTGCCCAGGCGCTCGGTGCTGGAGTTCTTCGGCAGCACGCACACCGCGCTGGCGCTGGCGCGCATCGAGTGCCATTACTTCGTGAACCATGTCTTCCTGGAGGAGAACCACATCCTCGCTCACGCCCGCCGGCTGGCGGACATTCCGGGCATCATCGTGCAGGGCCGCTACGACATCGTCTGCCCCATGGAGAGCGCCTGGGAGCTGCACCGGGCCTGGCCCCTGTCGGAGCTGGAGATCGTGCCCGATGCCGGGCACGCCGCCACCGAGCCCGGCATCGTCGACGCGCTGGTCAAGGCCACCCAGGCCATGGTGCGGCGGGTCCGGTGATCGCACTGCTGCAGCGCGTGGCCGCCGCCCGGGTGGAGGTGGCGGGGAAGACGGCGGGCGCCATCGAGCGCGGCCTGTGCGTGTTCATCGGCGTGGAGCGCGGCGACGACGAGGCCGTCGCGGACCGCCTGCTGGAGCGGGTGGTGCACTACCGCGTGTTTCCGGACGACCAGGATCGCATGAACCTCGATCTGCTCCAGGTGGGCGGGGGCCTGCTGCTGGTGCCCCAGTTCACCCTGGCCGCCGACACCCGCAAGGGCAACCGCCCCAGCTTCACCCCGGCGGCGGCACCGGAGGACGGCGCACGGCTGTTCGAGTATCTCACGGGCCGGGCCCGCGGCCTGCCGCTGGCGGTGGCCACCGGCGTGTTCGGTGCCCACATGCAGGTGACCCTGACCAACGACGGCCCGGTGACCTTCTGGCTGCAAGTATAGTGGCGAGTGGCGAGTGGCGAGTGGCGAGGGGCGAGGGGGCGTAGCCCGGAT
>JALSIK010000220.1 GCA_026990045.1 Chromatiales bacterium
CGCAGTGGAGGCGGAAGTCCGCCTCCAGGTGCGTCAGCAGGGGCGCGAACACGCCGCCATGCATGGCCCAGCCGTGCAGCAGGACCAGATCCGGCCCCTGCCCGCGCACCGTCACGTGAAGCGCGCCGCTCACGCCGCCGCTCCCGTTTCTTCCAGGGCCGCCAGCAGGGCGTCCACGTCGGCCTCTTCGTGGGCGGCGCTGAAGGTGATCCGCAGGCGCGCCGTGCCGCGGGGCACGGTGGGCGGACGGATGGCACTCACCAGAAAACCGGCATCCCGAAGGTGTGCGCTCACTTCCATGGCGCGCCCCGCTTCACCGAGCACGAGGGGCTGGATGGGGGTTTGCGAGGCCATCAGCGGCAGACCCAGCTCGGCGGCCCCGGCACGGAAGCGGGCCACCAGGGCGGCCAGCTTCTCCCGCCGCCACTCCTCGCGCCGGGCCAGGGCCAGGCTGGCGCGGGTGGCCTCGGCCACCGCCGCCGGCAGGGCCGTGGTGTAGACGTAACTGCGGGCAGCCTGGATCAGCATCTCGATCAGATCCTCGCTGCCGGCGACGAAGGCACCGAAGGTGCCGAAGGCCTTGCCCAGGGTGCCGACAAGGATCGGCACCTCGTCCATCCCCAGGCCGGCGGCGGCCAGGCTGCCGCCGCCTCCCGGGCCCAGCACGCCGAAGCCGTGGGCGTCGTCCACCATCAGCCAGGCAGCGTGCCGCGCACAGGCGCTGGCCAGTTCGCTCAGCGGTGCCACGTCGCCGTCCATGCTGAACACGCCGTCGGTGACCACCAGCTTCGCGCCATGGCCCTCGCCCGCCAGGCGCGAGTCCAGATCCGTCGGCTCGGCATGGGCGTAGCGGCGCAGGCGTGCCCGGCTGAGGATCCCGGCGTCGATCAGCGAGGCGTGGTTGAGCCGGTCCTCGAACACCGTGTCGCCCCGCCCCAGCAGGGCGCTCACCACGCCGAGGTTGGCCATGTAACCGGTGGAGAACAGCAGGGCCCGCGGGCGGCCGGTGAAGTCGGCCAGCGCCTCCTCGAGGGCGTGATGGGGACGCTGGTGGCCGGTCACCAGGTGGGCGGCGCCGCTGCCCGCGCCCCAGCGTTCGGCGGCGCGGGCGAAGGCGGCGCGCACCTCGGGGTGGCCCGCCAGCCCGAGGTAATCGTTGCCGGAGAAGTTGCGCAGGCGCCGTCCGGCCACCGTGACCGTGGCCCCGGCGGGCGACTCGAGCACCTGCCGCCGGCGGTAGAGCCCGGCCTCGCGGCGGGCCGCCAGTTCCCGGGCCAGGAAGTCGTCCAGGCGCATGGCGGGGGCGCCGCGGGGCGGCCTCACACGGCCTGCAGGCCGAGCCGGTCGAACAGGGCCCGGTCCCGATCCGCCGTCGGGTTGGGAGTGGTGAGGAGCTTCTCGCCGTAGAAGATGGAATTGGCGCCGGCCAGGAAGCACAGGGCCTGCTGGGCGTCGTCCATGGCCTCGCGCCCGGCGGACAGGCGCACCCAGGACCTGGGCATGAGGATCCGGGCCACGGCGATGGTGCGCACGAACTCGATGGGATCCAGATCCTCGGCCTCGGCCAGGGGCGTGCCCTCCACCTTCACCAGCAGGTTGATGGGCACGCTCTCGGGATGCTGCGGCTGGTTGGCCAGCTCGCGCAGCAGGCCGATGCGATCGGCCCGATCCTCGCCCATGCCGACGATCCCGCCGCAGCAGACCTTGATCCCCGCCTCGCGCACCCGGGCCAGGGTATCGAGCCGATCCTGGTAGGTGCGGGTGGTGATGATCTCGCCGTAGAAGTCGGGCGAGGTGTCGAGGTTGTGGTTGTAGTAGTCGAGGCCGGCCTCGCGCAGGCGCGCGGTCTGGGCCTCGGTGAGCATGCCCAGGGTCAGACAGGTCTCCAGGCCCATGGCCTTGACCCCGCGCACCATCTCCACCACCTGGTCGAGATCGCGATCCCTGGGCGCACGCCAGGCGGCGCCCATGCAGAAGCGACTGGCGCCCCGCTCGCGGGCGGCGCGGGCCTGTGCCAGCACCTCGTCCACCGGCAGCAGGGGCTCGTCCTCCAGGCCCGTGTCGTAGCGCACCGACTGCGGGCAGTAGCCGCAGTCCTCGGGACAGCGCCCGGTCTTGATGGACAGCAGGGTGCTCACCTGAACCCGGTTGGGATCGAAGTGGGCGCGGTGCACCTGCTGGGCGCGAAACAGCAGATCGTTGAAGGGCAGTTCGTAGAGCGCGGCGATTTCGGCGTCGCGCCAGTCATGACGGATCTCGCTCATGGGTGTTCGGCCTCATAGGTGGTGTCCTGCCAGTCCTCCCGGCGGATGCGCCACAGGGCCAGGGCCGACCAGGGCACCACCACCAGCGCCACCAGGCCGCCGGTGACGATCCACAGCTTCCAGTCGGTGCCGAAGAAGGTGCCCACCGGGATGATGACCCCCAGGGCGCCGTAGAACAGGTAGGCCGCCTGCTGGGTGTGATGGCCGACGCGGGGATTGGGATGGTGGCGGGCGACGATGTAGACCATGATGGAAAGCCCGAACCACAGGATCGGCGGCACCACCATCAGCAGGAACATGAAGATCATCATGCTCTTCTGCGGCGCAGCGATGAACAGGAAGGGCGCCATCGCCAGCCCCGGCAGGAAGGCCAGCAGATTGCCCAGGTAGAAGAGGCGGGCCATCAGGCGCGCATTGGCGGCGGAGATCTCGCGGGTGCCGCCGGAGACACCGGGGGGATTGGATTCCATGGGAACCTGAGTCTAGACTTGGCGGAAACGGGA
>JALSIK010000221.1 GCA_026990045.1 Chromatiales bacterium
CAGGCCCTCGCTGTCGACCCCGGGGTCCTCGGTGTTGTGCTCCACCCAGCGCATCCCCTCGGGGGTGGACTCGCACTTCCAGAACGGGGCCCGCTCCTTGAGGTAGTTGATGACGTAGCGGCAGGCGTCGAAGGCGTGGGCCCGGTGGGCGGACCAGACCGCCACCAGCACGATGGGATCGCCCACCTGCATCTCGCCGTGGCGGTGGAGGACGAAGACGTCCATGACGTCCCACTTCTCCATGGCCTCCCGGCAGACGGCCTCGATGTGCCTCTCCGTCATGCCCGGGTAGTACTCCAGGAACATGCGCGAGACGTCGTGGCCGTCGTTGAAGTCGCGCATGGTGCCCACGAAGGTCACCACCGCCCCGTGCTTGCCATGGGGCAGGTGCTGCTCCTCGTAGCGGCGCGTCTCCTGGTAGGGATCGAAGGGCTGCTCTTGGACGATGACTTTCACGGCTCAACCTCCGGTCACGGGCGGGAAGAAGGCCACTTCGTCCCCGCTCTTGAGCTGGCGCGAGGCATCGGTGTACTCCATGTTCACGGCGATCAGGAGATTGGGCGGCATCTCCTGCCCACCGGCCACTTGGCGCCAGAGCTCCTCCACGGTGATGCCCTCCCGGTCCACCGTGACGGTCTCCTCCGCGCGCCCCATCCGATCGCGCATGCTGGCGAAATAGCGCACCTTGATGTCCATGATCCGTTCCACCCTCGTGAGGCCGCCGGCACGGCTCAGGCCGTGCGCCGCCAGGTGCCGGACTTGCCGCCCGACTTGGCCAGCAGCCCGATGTCCTGCATGGTCATGCCGCGGTCCACCGCCTTGCACATGTCGTAGATGGTGAGCAGGGCGATCTGCACCGCGGTCAGGGCCTCCATCTCCACCCCGGTCTGGCCCACGCAGCGCACCGTGGCCCGGACGTGCACCGCGTTGCGCTCGGGCTCGGGGGTGAGCTCCATGTCCACGTGGGTGATCATGATGGGGTGGGCCAGGGGGATGATCTCCGGGGTCTTCTTGGCGCCCATGATCCCGGCCACCCGGGCGATGCCCAGCACGTCGCCCTTCTTGTGGCCACCCTGCATGATGAGCTGCAGGGTCTCGGGGTTCATGTAGATGCGCCCCTCGGCCACGGCCTCGCGCTGGGTCACGTTCTTGGCCCCCACGTCCACCATGTGGGCCTCGCCACTGGCGTTGAAATGCGTCAGCTTGTTCTCCATCGCAGATTCCCGGTTCTGTGCAGTGCCCGATGCCCCGGACGCCGGCCTCAGCCGCCGATCTGGGTCATGCTGATGCGACCGATGTCGGAGACGTCGATCCGCTTGGCCGCGGAGCGCTTCTTGGCCTCGAAGCCGTCCTTCGCCTTGTCGGCGAAGGCCCTGCGGAAGACGGCGGCGATCTCCTCGTCCGAGGCCTGGGCCCGGATCACCGGCATCAGCTCGTACTCGTCGTCCGAGTAGAGGCAGTTGCGGACCTTGCCGTCGGCCGTGACCCGGATGCGCGAGCAGTTGCCGCACAGGCTCCGGGTGAAGGCGGGGATCACCGCGATCTTCCCCTTGTAGCCCGGGGCCTGGAAGATGTGGTGCTCGGTGCGGGTGCCCGAGGTGGTCTCCACCCCGGGGTAGAGTTCCTTGATGCGGCCCACCATGCGCTCGGCGCTGGCGAAGTGCTCGCCGCTCTCCCAGATCTGGTGCGCGTCGAAGGGCATGAACTCGATGAAGCGCACCGTCACCGCCATGTCCTTGGTCAGCTCGCAGAAGGCGGGGAACTCGTCGTCGTTGAAACCCTGCATCAGCACCACGTTGACCTTGACCCGGGGAAAGCCCAGGTCCAGGGCCAGGCGGATGCTGTCGAGCACCTTCTCCACGCCAGTGCGGCGGGTGATGCGCTGGAACTTCTCGGCATCCAGCGTATCCAGGCTGATGTTGACGCCGGTCAGGCCCGCGGCCAGCAACTTCTTGGCGTGGCGGCTGAAGAGGATGCCGTTGGTGGTCAGGTGCACCGATTTGACGCCCGGCGTGCCGGCCGCGCCCTCGACGAGCTTGACGATGTCCTTGCGCACCAGGGGCTCGCCGCCGGTGAAGCGCACCTTGCGCACCCCCATGCGGGCCAGGACCCGGATGATGTGCAGGATCTCGTCGGTCTTGAGGATCTGGTCCCCGCGCTTGAAGTCCACCCCTTCCTCGGGCATGCAGTAGGTGCAGCGCAGGTTGCAGTTCTCGGTGACCGCGATGCGGACGTAATCGAAGGTGCGTCCGAACTGGTCCTGGAGGGGGGGAAGCGGTGCGGGATGGGATCCGGCGGAAGGCTTGCCGTGGGCGACGGCGCTGGGCTTGGTGTCGGAGGGCGCCTCGTCGTGGTGCAGCGAGTCGTTGTAAAGCATGGCCTGCCTCTGCTCGTTGGACGTTATCCGTCGATACCGCGTAGGCCGCCCCGGGTCTGCGTGGGCCCTCCCTGCGGCCCCGACCCTCGCGGTCCCTGCCCACCGTCCGCGCCCGGACGGTGCCGACGGCCTGCGCACCCCGTGGACGCTCGGCCCCGCCACCCGGGCGGGCCTGCCGTCCGCGCGCCGCGGCGCGCGCACCCGTACGTCCGCTGTAGATGCCCGCTACGCGTCCTTGACGAGGGCCTTCTGCTCGCGCACCTTCCTTGTGGGCCTTCCCTGCGCGGGCCTTCCCTGAGGCAGGCGGCCCGTCGCGCGGACCGCCGGATGGATGCCCCGAGGCGGTCCGGGACCGCCTCAGCTTATCGGCGGGCGGCTAGCCTTT
>JALSIK010000222.1 GCA_026990045.1 Chromatiales bacterium
GCGTACAGGCCTATCCCTGGCTGGGCTGGTTCCTGGTGCCGTTCACGTTGCTGGTGGCGGTTTCCCGGGTGGTCCTTGGTCTCCACTATCCCACCGACGTGGCGGCCGGCGCGCTGGCGGGCGCGGGCCTGGCGCTGCTGGTGTCGATGGGGTAGCCGGGGGCGGCCGCACCCGGGCAGAGGTGTCACCATGCCGTCATCCGGGTCCGGTAAAAGGCAGGCAAACCAGAATGATGAGGACGTTGCCAGATGAAAGCAGAGTATCCCGTCGCCGCTGAATCCCCCGCCATTCCGCCGCGCAGCCGGCTCGGGGTGAAGCGGGCCCGTACCCCGCGCGAAGTGGACCGCTGCCTGCGCCTGCGTTACGAGGTGTTTGCAACCGAGCTGGGTGCCGCCCTGCGCTCGGCGGAGGACGGGATGGACCGGGACCGGTTCGACCGGCATGCGGTCCACCTGATGGTCTACGATCGGCTCAGCGGCGAAACGGTGGCCACCACCCGCCTGCTCACGAGCGAGGGGGCGGTGCGTGCCGGCTCGTTCTACTCCGAGACCGAGTTCGAGCTTGCGCCGGTGCTCGCGCGCGGGGGGCGCTTCCTCGAGGTGGGCCGGACCTGCATCCATCCTGAATATCGCAGCGGCATGGCGCTCGCCCTGCTGTGGCGCGGCATCGCGGGCGAGCTGTTGCGCCACGAGGCCGACTACCTCATGGGGTGCGCCAGCATCCCGCTGTCGGCCGGCGGTCACTACGTGGCATCGGCGATGAGTTACCTGCGGGCCAGGCATCTGGCGCCGCCGCCGCTGCGGGTGCGCCCGCGCGTCCCGCTGGCCTGTGACACCGTCCCGGTCCCGGCGCAACCACGGCTGCCGACGCTGTTGCGTGGCTACCTGCGCCAGGGCGCCATGGTCTGCGGTGAACCTTACTGGGATGCCGAGTTCGGCGTGGCCGACCTCTTCGTGCTGCTCGACCGGGCGGGTCTCGCGCACCGTTACCGGCGCCGCTTCGTCCAGCGGCGCGGCGCCTGAAAGGGGGGCGGCCGGTGCTGCGCCTGTCCTGGCGCGCCCTGCTCCTGTCGGGACATGTCGCCGCGGGACTGGTGCAGGCAGCGGTTTGGCGGCTGTTGCTGGGGCCGGCCTGGTTCGATGCCCCGCGCGGGCAGGCGGCCATCAGCCGCTGGCTGGGTCGTGGCGCGGCCATCGTGGGGCTCGAGGTGCAGTGCCGGGGCCGACCCGAGGCAAACGCGCTGTATGTGGCCAACCACGTTTCCTGGCTCGACATCCTGGCCCTGGGTGCCGTGGTGCCGGTGCGTTTCGTGGCCAAGGCTGGAGTGCGGCGCTGGCCCTTGCTGGGTCTCCTGGCGGCTGCCAGCGGAACCGTGTTCATTGCCCGTGGCCACCGGCGAAGCCTGGTGCACGCCAATGCCGCCATCGCGGCCGCCCTGCGTGGCGGGCGGGCCGTGGCCGTGTTTCCGGAAGGCACCACGAGCCGGGGGACGACGGTGCGGCCGTTTCATGCCGGGATCCTGCAGGCGGCTGTGGCGGCGGAGCGGCCGGTGCAGCCCGTCTCCGTGCGTTACGTGGGCGCCGCCGCGGCCCGGGCGGCATTCGTCGGGGACATGACTTTTATCGGCCATCTGCGCCGGGTGCTCGCGGCACCGGTTATCCAGGTGTGCCTGGATTTCCATCCGCCGTTGGCACCTGCCCTGGAACGCGCCACGCTGGCGCGCCAGGCACGGGCGGCCGTGCTGGCCTCAGTTGTGAATGCCGATCCCGATCCCGAAGTAGAGGCGGCTGCGCGGGGTGTCGCGTTCCACCGGCCACAGGTGGAGCTGGTGCGGGCGCACCACGGGAAAGCGGTAGGGGGCCTGGCCCACCCGGCCGGCGAGGGTGGTGATGACCTCGCCCACCACGGTGACCTCGCGGCCCGGCGCGTACTTGGCCGGTTCCAGGAAACCCCGGCGCTCGACGATGAACCGCCCCTGGGGCTCGGCGCCCGGCTGCGGCCGGCCGCCGGCGTCCAGGGGAAAGGCGATGACCTGGATGTGGGTGACCGTCTCCAGGTTGCGGATCTCGGCGATGACCCCGCCCCAGAACACCCGGGTGCCGCGGGCCTGCGGGTCCCGGGCCACCCCCTGCGGCCGGGCCGCGGTGTCCACGCCGGCGGTGTCGAACTCCGGGGTGCCGGCGCAGGCCGCCAGCAGCAGGGGAAGCCAGAACGCGAACGGGCGCAGCGGCATGACGGGTCTCCTCAATGCAGGTGCGGGCCCACGGGGCAGGGATAGGGACAGGGTGCCCATGGGTACCACGGGTACCAGGGATACCACGGATCCAAGTACTCCGGGTAGGGCTCCGGTTCCGGCCACAGGTGGTAGTCGCGGGCATCCACCAGCGGGTGGACGTAGGGATACTCGCCCACGGGCACGGTCTCGGTGCCGGCCACGGTGCCGGTCACCGTCAGCCGCCGGCCCTGGGGAAACAGCGCCGGGTCGAGGAAGCCGTCGAAGCGCGCGATGAAGCGGCCCCGGGTGACATCGCCCTCCAGGGGCTCGCCGTCGGCGGCGAGGGGCAGCGCCAGCACGGTGATGCGGGTTTCCTTGGCCCGGTTCTCCACGCCGAGGATGCGCCCGCCCCAGCGCACCGCCCGGCCGGTGCAGCAGCCGGGGGACTCGCGCACCTGGGCCACGGTGGGCGCGTCGGGCGGCGGCTTGCGGATGGCCTCGGGCACGGCGCTGGCGCAGCCGGCCGCCATCGCGGCGCCCAGCA
>JALSIK010000223.1 GCA_026990045.1 Chromatiales bacterium
GCACCCGGGCACGCTCACCATCGCCGAGGAGTCCACCGCCTGGCCGCAGGTGAGCCGGCCCACCTGGCTGGGCGGCCTGGGCTTCACCATGAAGTGGAACATGGGCTGGATGCACGACGTGCTGGATTACATGCAGAAGGATCCCATCCACCGCCACTACCACCACGACCGCCTCACCTTCGGCCTGCTCTACGCCTTCACCGAGAACTTCGTCCTGCCCTTCTCCCACGACGAGGTGGTGCACGGCAAGCGCTCCATGCTGTACAAGATGCCGGGCGACGAGTGGCAGCGCTTCGCCAACCTGCGCCTGCTCTACACCTTCCAGTTCACCTACCCGGGGGCCAAGCTGCTGTTCATGGGCACCGAGTTCGGCCAGGGCGAGGAATGGGACCACCGCCGGGGCCTGGACTGGTACGTGCTCGACTACCCGCTGCACCGGGGCCTGCTGCGCCTGGTGGGCGATCTCAACCGGCTCTACCGCGAGGACCCGGCGCTGCACGCGCGCGGCTTCGAGCCCGCGGGCTTCGAGTGGATCGACTGCCACGACGCCGCCCAGTCGGTGCTGAGCTACCTGCGCCGCGACGGCGAGAGGCTCACCGCGGTGGTGCTCAACTTCACCCCGGTGCCGCGCCACGGCTACCGCATCGGCGTGCCCGCGGGCGGGACCTGGCGCGAATGCCTCAACTCCGACTCGGAGTTCTACGGCGGCAGCAACCTGGGCAACGCCGGGCGGGTGACGGCCGAGCCGGTGCCGTGGATGGGCCGGCCGTGGTCGCTCGTCCTCACCCTGCCGCCGCTGGCGGGCCTCGTGCTGCGGCATGAAGGCTGAGGCGCCGCTCCGGGTCCTGTACGCGGCCAGCGAGGCCCACCCCCTGGTCAAGACCGGGGGCCTGGCCGACGTGGCCGGTGCCCTGCCCCGCGCCCTGCGCAACCTCGGCCACGACCTGCGCCTGGTGCTGCCCGCCTATCCCGCCGCCCTGGAGCGGGCCGGGGCCCTGCGCACCGCCGCCGCCTTCCAGGTGGACGGCCGGCCGCTGCGGCTGCTGGAAGGCCGGCTGCCCGGCACCCGGGTCCACCTCTACCTGGTGGACTGCCCGGCCCTGTTCCGCCGCCCCGGCCATCCCTACCTCGATGCCGGCGGCCGGCCCTGGCCCGACAACGCCGAGCGGTTCTGCGTGTTCGCCCGGGCGGTGGCGGAGCTGGCCTGCGACCGCCTGGGCCGGCGCTGGCGGCCCCAGGTGGTCCACTGCAACGACTGGCAGACCGGGCTGGTGCCGGCGCTGCTGGCGCTGGAGCCGGTGCCGCCGGCCGTGGTGTTCACCGTGCACAACCTGGCCTACCAGGGCCTGTTCCCCCATGCCACCTTCACCGCCCTGGGGCTGCCCGACGCCTGGTGGTCCTACCAGGCGCTGGAGTTCCACGGCCGGCTGTCCTTCATCAAGGGCGGGCTGGTGTTCGCCCACCGCGTCAACACCGTGAGCCCCACCTACGCGCGCGAGATCATGACCCCGGCCGCCGGCTGCGGCCTGGACGGGCTGCTGCGCCACCGCGCCCACCGCGTGAGCGGGATCCTCAACGGCATCGACACCGGGGTCTGGAACCCGGCCCGCGATCCCCATCTGGCCGCGCGCTTCCACGCCCGCCGCCTGGCCCCGCGGGCGGACAACCGCCGCGCCCTGCGGCGGCGCCTGGGCCTGGATCCCGACGACGAGGCGGTGCTGGCGGTCCACGTGGGCCGGCTGGTGGAACAGAAGGGCGCGGACATCATTCTCGACGCCCTGCCCCGGCTGCTGGCGCTGGGCATGCAGGTGGCGGTGCTGGGCAGCGGCGAGCGGGCCCTGGAGGACGCCCTGCGCGCGGCCGCCCGCACCCGGCCCGGGCGGGTGGCGGTGCACCTGGGCTACGACGAGGGCCTGGCCCACCTCATGGAGGGCGGCGCGGACCTGTTCCTCATGCCCTCGCGCTTCGAGCCCTGCGGCCTCAACCAGCTCTACTCCCTGCGCTACGGCGCGGTGCCGGTGGTGCACCGGGTGGGGGGACTGGCCGACACGGTCACCGACGCCGGGCCCGCGGCGCTGGCCGCGGGCGAGGCCACCGGTTTCGTGTTCGACGCCCCCGAACCCGGCGCCCTGGCCGCGGCGGTGGAACGGGCGGTGGCGCTGAAGCGCGACCCGCGCGCCTGGACCCGCCTGCAACGGGCGGGGATGCGCCAGGACCACTCCTGGCGCCGGCGCGCCGGCGAGTACCTGGCCCTCTACCGCCGGGCCCTGGCCGACGCCGGCCCGGCCCGCTGACTCAGGAATGGAGCCGGCGCGCGGCGGCGAAGCAGTCCTCGCGCCACAGGCAGCCGGCCTGGTCGCACACCCCGTCCACGGCGGTGGCGAAGCAGTCGAAGTTGCCCTCCTCCCGCTGCAGCAGCCGGATGAGATCCACCTTGTTCAGCTTGCCGGGTTTCAGGCCCCGGTGGCGGGCCAGACTGCGAACCTCCTCGATGCGCATGGTTGACGAGCCTCCTGCTCCATCCCGGAGCACGTTGACGGATGACACGATGGGACACGGCCGGCAGCCGCGGCATGACAGGGACGCCGTGTCCATTCCCCTGCATGACTTATAGCGCACCCGGCCGCGCCTGCCCAGCTTTATCGCCGCGCCCGCGCCCGGCTTCCGTGCTAGAGTTGATCCCGTTCCATCCGCAACCGGTTTTCGCACCCGAGGGAAAGGAGGCGCCGCGGTGAAACTGGCAATGTTCGG
>JALSIK010000224.1 GCA_026990045.1 Chromatiales bacterium
AACGTGCTCAAGAACCTCGAGCGCGAGGAGGCGGTGATGCTCGGTGCCCGCCTGCTCAACAAGAGCCTGGCCGCCCACGGCGCCAGCCTCGAAAGCCTGTCGGACGAGCAGACCCGCCGGGTGCTGGCCGAATTCAATTACGCCGATCTCGACGACCTCTACAGCGACATCGGCCTGGGCAACCAGATGCCCATGGTCATCGCCCGTGCCCTGCTGCAGGGCGAAGAGCATCCCGGCGACCAGGCGGCCCGGCCGAAGCCGCTGGCCATCAAGGGCACTGAAGGCGCGGTGGTCACCTTCGCCAAGTGCTGTCGACCGATCCCCGGCGATCCCATTCTCGGCTTCGTCACCTCCGGCCGGGGCATCGTGATCCACACCGAGGACTGCAAGAACGTGGCCGAATACCGCAACCGGCCCGAGAAGTGGATCGACGTGGCCTGGGAGGCCGCTCTGGAAGGCGAGTTCCCCATCGACATCAAGCTGCTGGTGCTCAACCAGCGCGGCGTGCTGGCCAAGGTGGCGGCCACCCTCTCCGACATGGAGGCCAACATCGAGAACGTGAGCATCGAGGAGCGTGACGGCATGCACTCCACCCTGAGTTTCACGGTGATGGTCCGCAACCGCCGCCACCTGGCGCGGATCATGCGCAGCCTGCGCAACCTCGAGATGGTGCAACGGATCTACCGCCTGAAGAAGTAGGCCTCAAGGGCCCTGTGTGCATGACAAACGTCTGTCCAGGCATCCGGGACGGCGTTTTCGCGCCGGGCGTTTCCTTCGCCCGCGGCCCCGTGCGACAATTCCGCCGGTTTCATCACGAGGTCAGGATTCATGGCAAAGGAAATCATCCGCACCGATCGGGCCCCGCAGGCCATCGGCACCTATTCCCAGGCGGTGAAGGTCAACGGCACCGTCTATCTCTCCGGCCAGATCCCGCTGGTGCCCGAGACCATGGCGATGGTCGAGGGCGACATGGCCGCCCAGATCCGGCGGGTGTTCGACAATCTCGCCGCCGTGTGCGAGGCCGCCGGCGGCACGCTCGCCGACATCGTCAAGCTCAACGTGTTTCTCACCGATCTGGGCCATTTCCCGCTGGTCAACGAGATCATGGCCGAATATTTCCGCGAGCCCTACCCGGCCCGCGCCGCCATCGGCGTGGCCGCCCTGCCCAGGGGGGCCGGCGTGGAGATGGACGCCGTGATGGTGCCCGGGGATTGACGCCGGCCTGTTTCCTCGCCCATGCCGCGTGAACACAGGGACGTGACGCGCACTGCCGCCACCCTGCCCGTGACCGCCCTCAAGGGCGTGGGGCCGCGCATGGCCGAAAAGCTGGCGAAGCTCGGCATCCGCCAGGTGGCGGATCTGCTCTTCCACCTGCCCCTGCGCTACGAGGATCGCACCCGGGTCACGCCCATCGGCGCCCTGCGGCCCGGCCGCGAGGCGGTGATCGTGGGCACCGTGGAGCTGACCGAGGTGAAGTTCGGCCGGCGGCGGATGCTGCTCTCGCGCCTGTCCGACGGCACCGGTTTTCTCACCCTGCGCTTCTTCCATTTCAACGCCCGCCAGCAGCAGGCTCTGGCGCGGGGCGTGGTGCTGCGCTGCTTCGGCGAGGTGCGCAAGGGCCCCGGCGGGCTGGAGATGGTGCATCCCGAATACCGCGCCGTGGACAGCGACGAGCCGGTGGCGATGGAAGAGAGCCTGACCCCCATCTATCCGGCCACCGAAGGCGTGCACCAGCTCACCCTGCGCAATCTCACCGACCAGGCGCTCCAGTGCCTGGCGCGCGGCGAGCTGCACCTGCCCGAATTGATCCCCGAGGCCCTGCGCGACGACGCCGATCTGCCCTCGCTGGCCGAGTCCCTGCGCTTTCTGCACCGCCCGCCGCCCGATGTCTCGCTCGACTCGCTGGCCGAGCCCGATCACCCCATGCGCCAGCGCTTGGTGCTGGAGGAACTGTTGGCCCACACCCTCAGCCTGCGCCGGCTGCGCAGCCGGGTGCAAAAGCATCCCGGCTTTCCGCTGCGCAGCGGCGAGGCGCTGATCGAACGCTTTCTCGCCACCCTGCCCTTCGAACTGACCGGCGCCCAGCGCCGGGTGGCGGCCGAGATCGACGCGGATCTGGCCCGCGGCGTGCCCATGCAGCGCCTGGTGCAGGGCGACGTGGGCGCCGGCAAGACCCTGGTGGCCCTGCTGGCGGTGCTGCGCGCCGTGGGCTCCGGCCACCAGGCGGCGCTGATGGCGCCCACCGAAATCCTGGCCGAGCAGCACTACCGCAACTTCCGCGACTGGCTGGCGCCGCTGGGCATCGATGTCGCCTGGCTGTCGGGCAAGCTGCGTGCCTCGGCGCGGCGCGAGGCCCTGGCGGCGCTGGCGGCCGGCGAGAGCGCGGTGGCCGTGGGCACCCACGCCCTGTTCCAGGAGGAGGTGGCCTTCGCCCGCCTGGCCCTGGTGGTGGTGGACGAGCAGCACCGCTTCGGCGTGCATCAGCGCATGGCCCTGCGCGAAAAGGGCCGGCAGGACGGGCGGGTGCCCCACCAGCTCATCATGACCGCCACCCCCATTCCCCGAACCCTGAGCATGGTGGCCTACGCGGATCTGGACTGCTCGGTGATCGACGAACTCCCGCCCGGCCGCAAGCCGGTGGAGACGGTGGTGATCCGCGACAGCCGGCGCGACGAGGTGGTGGCCCGGGTCCATGCGGCCTGCCGCGGCGAGGGCCGCCAGGCCTACTGGGTCTGCACCCTGATC
>JALSIK010000225.1 GCA_026990045.1 Chromatiales bacterium
GCAAGCCGGCTCGGGCGCAGCGAAGCCGGAAAAACCACTCAACAAGCCGTCAGCGCGATTCGAGCCGCAGGATCGGCCCTTCGCGCACCATGTGCACCCGGCGCAGGAAGGACATGCCCAGCAGGGCCACCGGCGGCGCATCGCCGGGCATGATGACGGCCTCCACGTTGCGCAGTTCGATGCCCCCGGCGCGCACCCGCTCGAGGCGCAGGCGGCGGACGATCACCGTGCCGTTGGCGGTGGCCACCTTCGTCGGGATGCCCCGGGCCGGGTCGAGGCCCAGCTCGCGGGCCTGGCTGGCGTTCAGGGAGACCCAGGTGGCGCCGGTGTCCACGATGAACGCCAGCGGCTTGCCGTCGATGGCGCCGTCCACGTAGTACATGCCCCGGCGCGGGCGGATGCGGGTGACGGCCTTCGCCCGCGGCACCACCGTGACCGCGGTGGTCTCGCCCAGCCGGTAGATGGCGCGCCGGCCGTCCCGCTCGAGCACGGCCCGCTCGCTGTCCGCTTCGATCAGCGTCACGCCTTCCGGCGAGGTCTGGCCCACCCGCAACACGCGCCGCTGGCCTTCCACCTCCACCACCGCCATCTCCGGCATCAGCGCCCGGACCACGATGTCCGCCGCCGCGGCGGTCGGCAGCAGGGCAACGGCGAGCAGCAGGCCGCGCACGGGTGCGCCTACTGGGTGCGGATCCGGTAGCGCGGTCCCTTCGGCTTCGCCAGATCGATGCGCACCCGATCCTGGCTCCAGCCGTGCACCCTGTCATGGGCTTCCACGAAGAAGACCTTCACGCCCTTTGGGATCACGATCCCCGACAGGCTGCGGGTGAAGGGCTGTTCGTTCACGTGGGGATGCCAGAGGGTGCGGCGGGCGAATTCGGTGCCGTCGGGCGTGACGAAGCGCCAGGCGTCGGCATAGTGTTCCCAGCCGCTGTCGGCGTGCTTCAGGGTCACCGAGGCGGACCATTCGTAACCGCGCTGATCGAGGTTCACGTTCAGGATCCGGACCTCGTTGGCGGTCAGGGCGCTGCCGAAGGCCAGCAGCAGGGCGATCATTCCGTATCTCATGGCAGTATTCCCCTGGATTGCAGCAGAATCAGTGCCCCCTGCAGGGCCAGGGCAGCATAGATCCCGGCCCCCACGTCGTCCAGCATGATGCCGAGTCCGCCCTGGACGCGGCGGTCGAGGGAACGCACCGGCCAGGGCTTCCACACGTCGAACAGGCGAAACAGGAAGAAGCCCAGGATCGCCGCGCTGAGGCTGAAGGGCACCGCGGTCATGGTGATCAGATAGCCCACCACTTCGTCCCAGACGATGGCCGAATGATCGTGACTGCCCAGGCGCGCCGTGGTGCGCCGACACAGGGGGATGCCGATCAGGAACAGCCCCAGCACCACCAGCCCGTAGGCCCACAGGGGCAGCGGCGCGAGCAGCCACCACAGGGGAATGGCCGCCGCCGTGCCGGCGGTGCCGGGCGCCAGCGGCGAAAGACCCGCGCCGAAGCCCAGGCTCAGAAAATGGCCGGGGTCGCGCAGCAGGCGGGGATCGACGCGGTTGCGCTTGAACAGACTGGCCAGGCTCATGGGCGCTCCTCCTGCGGCGGGGCGAAATGGGCGTAGCCGTGGGGCGTGACGGTCTGCCGCCGGCCGTCCGCGTCTTCCAGCACGATGCCGGGTTCGGCCGTGATGGTGCCGATCCGGGTAATGGTCTCGCCGGTGCGCGCCGCCAGGGCCGACAGGTCGGCCTCGCGTTCGGGCGGAGCGCAGAACAGCAGTTCGTAGTCGTCGCCCCCGTCGAGCACGCCCGCCCACAGGGCCGGCTCGGCGGCAAGACGCCGGCGCAGCGCCGCAGACACCGGCAGCGCCTCGCGCTCCAGCCGAGCGCCGTTGCCGGGGCTTGCGGCGAGCAGGCGGGCCAGATCGGCCAGCAGGCCGTCGGAGATATCGATGGCGCAGCGGGCCAGGCCCCGCAGGCCCATCCCGGTGCGAAGGCGCGGCGCCGGCCGGTCGAGCCGGCCGCGCAGGGCGGGATCCTCGGCCCGCCCGGCCTGCCAGTCCCGCAGGGCCGCGGCCGCATCCCCCAGGGTGCCGGTGACGTACAGGCCGTCGCCGGTCCGGGCGCCGCGGCGCAGCAGGGCCTCGCCCGGCGGCACATGGCCCGCCACCTGGATGGAGAGAGTGAGCGGGCCGCGGGTGGTGTCGCCGCCGACCAGGGCCAGGTTCCACTCCTCGGCCAGGGTGAACAGGCCGCGGCTGAATTCCGCCAGCCAGGCGGCATCCGCCTCGGGCAGGGTCAGGGCCAGGGTGAACCAGGCCGGCTCGGCCCCCATGGCGGCCAGATCGCTGAGATTGACGGCCAGGGCCTTCCAGCCGATGGCGAACGGATCGGTCTGCTCGGGAAAGTGCACGCCCTCAACGAGGGTGTCCAGGGCCACCACCAGTTCGGCCGCGGCCGGCACTTGCAGGACGGCGGCATCATCGCCGATGCCCACGCGCACGTCGTCACGCCGGCTGGGACGGCGGAAGAAGCGGTCGATGATGGCGAATTCGTCCAGGGGCATGGGGCTGCGGGCGCGCCGCCCTCAGCCGCGGCCGGCGCGCACTTCCACCTCGCGCAGGCTGGCCGCCAGCCGATCCATGATGCCGTTGATGAAACGGTGGCCCTGCTCCGCGCCGAAGGTCTTGGCCAGCTCCACCGCCTCGTTGATCACCACGCGGTAGGGGA
>JALSIK010000226.1 GCA_026990045.1 Chromatiales bacterium
AGCCAGCTGGCCTCGGCCGCCGAGGAGATGTCCCACGTCACTGCCGAGACCCGCGAGGGCGTGCAGCGCCAGCGGTCGGAGACGGAGCAGGTGGCCACCGCCATGAACGAGATGACCGCCACCGTGCAGGAAGTGGCGCGCAACGCGGAATCGGCTGCGAGTGCCGCCCAGAGCGCGGACGAGCAGGCCGGCGACGGCAAGCAGGTGGTGGCGGAGACCGTGGAGGCCATCGAGCGCCTGGCGCAGGAAGTCGAGAAGGCCGCCGGCGTGATCCAGCGGCTGGAGCAGGACAGCGAGAAGATCGGCACCGTGCTGGAGGTGATCCAGGGCATCGCCGAGCAGACCAACCTGCTGGCGCTCAACGCCGCCATCGAGGCGGCCCGGGCCGGCGAACAGGGGCGTGGTTTCGCGGTGGTGGCCGACGAGGTGCGCAGCCTGGCCAGCCGCACCCAGGCCTCGACCCAGGAGATCCAGGGCGTCATCGAGCGGCTCCAGGACGGAGCGCGGGACGCGGTGGCGGTGATGGAGGACGGGCGCTGCCAGGCCAAGGTGAGCGTGGAGCACGCCGCCCGCGCCGGCGAGGCGCTGGACGCCATCACCGGGGCGGTCAATGCCATCACCACCATGAACAACCAGATCGCCGAGGCCGCGCGCCAGCAGGGCGAGGTGGCCGAGGAGATCAACCAGAACGTGGTCAACATCAGCCGGGTGGCGGATGCCACCGCCGCCGGTACCGACCAGCTGGCCCAGGCGAGCCAGGACCTGGCCCAGCTGTCCCACGACCTGCAGAACCTGGTGGCCCGGTTCAAGGTCTGAATTCAGAGGACGGAAGCCAGAAGACAGAACACAGAAGACAGAGGACAGGGGACAGAAGACGACGGCCCGGATGCAGGCCGGCAAGGGCCGGGCCCCGGGGCCTGCGTCGAAGGGGTCCGGCCATGGCGGGCAACCGTGGCCGGGGGCCGTTCCTGCGGTGCGTTGTGTGCGCAGGTCGCACCCCGTCCCAACCCGCGATCCATCAATGGTTCTCGAGGTTTCCCCACCCCCGTCGATCTCCCCTCGCGGCGGGGGGACCTTTCCGTTACAATCCCGCCAGCCCACCGCGGCATCCGCGGTGCCCCAGTCGTTTTTCCAGGCACGACCATGGCGGAGCGATACACGGCCGATTCCATCGAGGTGCTCACCGGGCTGGAGCCGGTGCGCAAGCGCCCCGGCATGTACACCCAGACCGACCGTCCCAACCACCTGGCACAGGAGGTCATCGACAACGCCGTCGACGAGGCCATCGCCGGGTATGCCAGCCGCATCGATGTCGTTCTGCACCAGGACGGTTCGCTGTCGGTGGCGGACGACGGTCGCGGTATGCCGGTGGACATCCACAAGGGCGAGAAGCTGCCGGGCGTGGAGGTGATCCTCACCCGGCTGCATGCCGGCGGCAAGTTTTCCCACAAGAACTACCGTTTCTCGGGCGGGCTGCACGGCGTCGGCGTGTCCGTGGTCAACGCCCTGTCGAAGCACCTGGAGGTCTGGATCAAGCGCGACGGCGCCGAGTACAACATGGCCTTCGCCAACGGCAAGCGGGTGTCCAGGCTGGAAAAGATCGGGACCGTGGGCAAGCGCAACACCGGGACCACGCTGCGCTTCTGGCCCGATCCCAGGTTCTTCGACTCGCCCCGGTTCTCGGTCCCGCGCCTGAAGCACGTATTGCGCGCCAAGGCCGTGCTCTGTCCCGGTCTGCGGGTGTCCTTTCTCGACGAGAACACGGGAGAGAAGTCCGGGTGGTACTACGAGGACGGGCTCACCGCCTACCTGACCGATGCCCTGGACGGCGCGGCCTGGCTGCCGGAGGAACCGTTTACCGGCAGCTTCAGCGGCAACACCGAGGCCGTGGACTGGGCCCTGGCCTGGGTGACCGAGGGCGAGGCATCGCTGGCGGAGAGTTACGTCAACCTGGTGCCCACCACCCAGGGGGGGACCCATGTCAACGGCCTGCGCACGGGGCTCACCGAGGCTATGCGCGAGTTCTGCGAGCTGCGCAACCTGTTGCCGCGGGGGCTCAAGCTGGCGCCCGAGGACGTGTGGGACCGGGTGAGCTACATCCTGTCGGTGAAGCTGGCGGACCCGCAGTTCTCGGGCCAGACCAAGGAACGCCTGTCGTCGCGGGAATGCGCGGCCTTCGTCTCCGGGGTGGTCAAGGATGCCTTCGGCGCCTGGCTCAACCAGCACGTGGAGACCGGCGAGCGCCTGGCCGAGCTGGCCATCGCCAGCGCCCAGTCGCGGGCCCGGGCCGGGCGCAAGGTGGTGCGCAAGAAGGTCACCCAGGGCCCGGCCCTGCCGGGCAAGCTGGCCGATTGTGCCTCCAGCGACCTGGCCCGCACCGAGCTGTTCCTGGTGGAGGGGGATTCCGCCGGCGGCTCGGCCAAGCAGGCCCGCGACCGCGAGTTCCAGGCCATCATGCCCCTGCGCGGGAAGATCCTCAACTCGTGGGAGGTGGAGCCGGCCGAGGTGCTGGCCTCGCAGGAGGTACACGACATTTCCGTGGCCATCGGCGTGGATCCCGGCAGCAGCGACCTCTCCGGCCTGCGCTATGGCAAGATCATCATCCTGGCCGACGCCGACTCCGACGGCGCCCACATCGCGACCCTGCTCACCGCCCTGTTCCTGCGCCACTTCACGCCGCTGGTGATGGGCGGGCGCATCTACGTGGCC
>JALSIK010000227.1 GCA_026990045.1 Chromatiales bacterium
GAGCAGGCGCCCCGAGTCGCCGATGGCCACCGCGAGCCGGCTCATCCAGCCCTCCCAGTAGGGCATCATGGTGATGCCGTGAAAGGTGGTCAGCGCCAGCAGGCCGAGAGCGAACCAGGCCTCGTCCCAGCGCGGGCGGGCGGCGGCCACCACCTCCGCCCCCAGCGGGCGCAGCCGCCAGCCGACGTTGCCGTGGGGGCAGCTCTGGGCACAGACGCCACAGGAGGTGCAGTAGGTGTTCTGCCGCATACGCCCCATGACCAGATGGGTGGGGCAGGACTCCACCTCGCGGGTGCCGTGATAACACTCCAGGGTGGTGCAGCGGGCGCACACCTCCGGGTCCACCGGGCGCAGGGCCACCGGGCTCATGCCGCCGTAGGCGCCCAGGGTGCGGCCCACGGCACAGAAGTAGCGGCAGAAGGCCTTGCGCTCGAACAGGGCCAGCGACACCGTGGCCAGCACCACCATGAGCAGGGCCAGCAGGGCGGTGGCATAAGGGCTGGTGGTCACGCCCAGGCCCAGCTCCAGCCAGGTCAGTCCCACGAACATCCCCAGCGCCGGCCAGATGTTGCGCAACTGCCGCGGCACGCGCAGGTTGAGGCCGGCGGCGTCGTTGCGCCGCCACAGCCGGCGGCGCACCAGCCAGGTGGCCAGCGCGTCCCAGGGGCACACCGCGCACCAGGCCGAGCCCACGAACAGCACGCTGATGACCACCGCCGACCACCACACGGTCCAGGTGAGCATGGTGGCGAGGTTGCGCTCGGGCACCTGGGTGCCCATGAGACCGGCGTAGATCACCAGCAGGAACAGGCCCGCCGACAACAGGCGCAGCGACACCAGCAACCACGGGCGCCGCACGGCCGGGCGCAGGAGGCCCCGCAGCCACGGCATCGCCAGCAGGCTGACGCCGGCGCGGGGAGCGGCGCCGGCGGCGGCCGGGCGCAGGGACCACAGGACCAGTGCCAGCATGCCCAGCAGCAGCGGCGCCACCCACTGGGGCGGGAGCCCCGGATGCACCATGCCCCCGTCGGGCTGGTAGACCAGCCGTTCCAATGCGCTCAACAGCCCCTCATACATGGGGCGAGGCCTCCCCGCGCTCGTCGGCATGGTGACGCACCGCCTGCAGCCGCTGCAGGCGCCGGCGCTGCAGCAGGTTCACCCCCACCAGCACCAGCACGATGACCCCCACCGCGACACCCACCGGCCCCACCGGGGCCGGGGTGCCGATGCGCAGGGGAAAGTCGATGATGTAGGGCTCGCCGCCGGCCTCGAAGAAGGCGGTGATGATATAGTCGCCCTCCTCCTGGAACAGGAACCCCTGGCGGTAGACCCCGTCGTCGATGGTCTGGCGGCCCAGGACCTCCTCCTCGCCGTCGAACAGCCAGCCGTCGTCACGCACCTTGAAGGTCACAACCCCGTCATAGGGTTCGCCGGTTTCCATGTGCACGGCGTAGAGGTTGACCCGCCCGGGCTCGCCGGGCCTGGGGAACGCGGGAAAGGCCATGAAGGTGACGTAGTAGTCACCGATCTGGGTCTCCACCTCCATGGACGGCGGGGTGTTGGAATCCTCGTTGAGGCTGTAGGCCGGGCGGCCCAGGACATGATGAGCCCAGGCCGGCACCGCGGGCAGATACAAGAGCATCGCCGTCGCCGCCAGGAACAGATGCCTTGCCATGCCTGTCATGGGTCCCATGCTCCGTCTCCAACAGGGTCTCAAAACGGCAGCGGCTGCTTGCGCAGGCCGATGCCGTGCTGGGCCACGGTACCCAGCGACCGGTCCACGATGCGGATGGGCAGGCTGGGCTCCGGGCACACCTCCACGCACTGGCCGCAGCCGACGCAGCCGTCACGCACCACCGGGCGGTAGAAGTTGCCGAAATCGAAGCCGATGGCCTCCTCGCCCAGGGGGCACACCGAGACACAGGCCCCGCACACGCCCTTGTCCACCCACGGATAGCAGGCCACCCGATCGATCTGGGCCGTGCCCATGTCGATCTCGCGGATGGGCGTCACGGTCAGGGCCTCGGTGGGACAGACTTCCATGCACTTGCCGCACAGGATGCAGCTCTTGCGCTGGGGGTCGATGTACGGCGTGTTGGCCTTGAACCCACCGTCGTGGCGGTGAAACCGGATGCAGCGCGGCGGACACACCTCGCCACACAGGCCGCAGCCGATGCAGGCGGCGGCGAAATCCGCCGGGTCCTCGAGCGCGCCGGGCAGCGGTACGCGGCGGTGGGGCTCGGCCGCCACCCGCGGCGCCAGCAGCCGGGCCAGGCCGAAGGGCAGGGCCGAGAATGCCGCGACACCGGCATGAAACACCAGCCGCCCGAGAAAACTGCGCCGGTTCACCGATCAAGCCGCCTCCTCGCGCACCGCCTCGGCCTCCTGCCGCCGACGCCAGGCATGCCCCAGGTGGCCGGGGCCCTGGAACGGGGTGTCCTTCAGGCGCAGGGTGAAGGCGAGCGCGTCCGTGGGGCACACCGCGATGCAGGCGGTGCAATTGTTGCACTCCTGGCCGAAGTCGTCGTGCCAGGGATCGAGCCCGAACTGGCACACCACGTTGCACTTGGCGCAGTCGTTGCACCGGGTGACATCGCGGCGGATGCGCAGGGCACGGAAGCGTCCCAGCAGCGAGTACAGCGCCCCGCCCGGACAGACGTAGCGGCAGAAACCGCGCCGGCTGACCATGAGGTCGAACAG
>JALSIK010000228.1 GCA_026990045.1 Chromatiales bacterium
CTGCCGTGTCCCATTCTGAGGTGGGGCCCAGGCGCGCGTAGATGTCGGCCTTGCCCTCGGCCACCAGGCAGGACTTGAGCGAGCTGCCCATGCCGATCACCTCGTAGTCCGGCAGCTTGTCGAGAAAGGCCTGAAAGGCCGTGCTGCGATGGGAGCGGCTGCCGGCCACCACCACCTTCCGCGGGCAGTGCTCGCGCACGTGGATCCGCACCGGGGCCTCCAGCTCCGATTTCTTCCAGGCCCCGAAGCCGCGCGAGGCATAGTAGAGGCTGCCCACCACCGGCGCATAGACCACGCCGATCACCGGCGCGTGTTCCTCGATGAGCGCGATGTTGACCGTGAACTCGCCGTTGCGCTTGATGAACTCGCGGGTGCCGTCCAGCGGATCCACCAGCCAGTAGCGCCGCCAGGTCTGGCGCTCGGCGAACGGGGTCGGCGCCGATTCCTCGGAAAGGATGGGAATGTCGGGCGTGAGGGCCGTCAGGCCGTCGACGATGGTGCGGTGCGCGGCCATGTCGGCCTCGGTGAGCGGAGTCTGATCGGCCTTTTCGGAAACCTCGAAGCCCTGTTCGTAGATCTCCATGATGCGCCGGCCGGCGGTGTAGGCGATCTGCTTCACAGGCGCGTGGAACGCCTGCAAGTCCGCCGCGGTGGCTGTCTGGGTCATGCTGCCAAGTCCCTGTGTGCGAAAAGGCCTCATTGTGCCAGCCCCGGCGCGGACTGGCCATCCGCCATCAGGGGGAGGGGCGACGGAGAACGATGTCCAGCTCCAGACGCCCCTCGAACCAGACATCCATGCTCAGCCGCCCGGACTCGCGCCGCACCTCGAGGCCGGGCTGGCGCGGCGGCGACACCGACTCCACCCGCAGGCCCGGATGCTCGAGGACGAACGTTACCCGCATGGGATAGTAGCCGTCGAGGAAGCGGCGCATGTACGGTCCGCTCACGATGCGGTAGCGGCCATCGGGCAGGGCGGTGAGCGCCCGGGTCCAGCCCTCGAGACAGACCCGGGCGCCCCGCTCCACGTTCTCCAGTTGCACCGATTCGCCCTCCACCCATGCCCGGCCCACGCGCTCGGCGCGGGTGACGCGCAGTTCCCGCACCCGCCCCTTGCGGAAGACAATCTGGGTGGCTGGCACACGGTCCAGATTCTCGTGGCACTGGGCCATGCGCACCCAGCCGTCCCCGAGACTGGCAGAGACGAGAGTCAGGCGCTGATGATGATGATGCACCGGCCGCGGCGGCGGGCTGGCGAGGACACGCAGCTCGCCCTCGTTGACGTGCGCGGTGCTGACCGAGGGCGGCAGTGGATCGTCGCTCTCCAGCCAGCGCTCCAGCTCCCCCTCGCCGGGCGCGGCAAGGGCCAGGGCCGGCGCGAACAGCACGATGGCAAGCAAGTGATGGATGCTCAAGGACGGACTCCATGCTGACGGGGCATGGTACGAGTCTAGCCCGATCAGGACGCCAGGGCGAGACGTGGCTGAACACCCGTCTGGATCGGCGGCCCCGATTCCGGTACCGTGTTCACCCCTTCCCCTGACACTCCGACACCCGGCATGCTCGACTGGAACCGAATCGACACCGTTCTGCTGGACATGGACGGCACCCTGCTGGATCTGCACTTCGACAACCACTTCTGGCGCGAGCATGTACCCCGGCGCTACGCCGAGCGGCACGCACTGAGCCTGGAGGCGGCCCGCGCCGCGCTGTTCCCGCGCTACCAGGATGCCGAGGGCACCATCGACTGGTACTGCGTGGACTACTGGACCGAGCAGCTCGGGTTGGACATCGCCCTGCTCAAGCAGGAGGTGGATCACCTGATCGCCGTCCGTCCCCATGTTCACACCTTCCTCGAACGCCTGCGCCAGTGCGGCATTCCCCGCGTGCTGGTGACCAACGCCCATCACAAGGCCCTGATGCTCAAGCTGGAACGCACCGCCCTGCACGACCATCTGGACGCCATCGTCTGCGCCCACGACTTCCGCATCCCCAAGGAAGATCCGCGCTTCTGGGACCACCTGCAGGCCCGCCACCCCTTCTCACCCGAACGCACCCTGCTGGTGGACGACAGCCTGCCGGTGCTGCGCTCGGCCCGCGACCATGGCATCGCCCACCTGCGGGCGGTGAAGACCCCCGACAGCCGCAATCCGCCCAAGGACACGGCGGAATTCGCGGCCATCGGGGACTTTCGGGAGATCATGCCCGGGAGCAGGGACGAGGGTTAGGAAAGGCATCTGCCCGGCATCCTTCACGGATCCGATATCCTCTCCACTCGGCCCTCGTCCCTCACTTGCCAAAGCGTCGATCCCAGTTCCTGAAACGCTTTCGGCAGTATTCGTCCAGTTCCTCATAGCAGCGGAAGTAATGCCTGAAGTCGTCGGCGGGGTCGGCGTCGAATTCGCACCAGTCGTTGCTGTGGTCGCGGCAGATTTGCGGGCGGGTGGGGTAGATGCCGCAGCGGCCGTCGGCCTCGAGGAAGCGGCAGGGGGTGAGAAAGGTCAGGTACCAGCCGTCCTCGTCCTGATAGACCTCCACGTTCCGGTGGGCGAGCTGCCAGAGCAGGATGTCGAAATCGGCCATGGCGCGCGGGGTGTCGATGGCCTGGGTGACGTAGGTGCAGCAGCGGCTGCCGGGGCAACGGGAACACTTGACCTCCGGCGCCAGGGCCGCCGGATCGGGGAAACTTCGCTTGGCAGAC
>JALSIK010000229.1 GCA_026990045.1 Chromatiales bacterium
CCAGGAATAGGGGCGAGTGGCGAGGGGCGAGTGGCGAGGGGCGAGTGGCGAGTGGCGAGGGGCGAGTGGCGAGTGGCGAGGGGCGAGGGGCGAGGGGCGAGGGGCGAGGAGAAAACGCAGCCCGGATGAAGGCTTCCGGGGTGGGATCCGCGAAAGACCGATGCACCACGCCCCGGATTCCGCCGTGCCGCGCCCAGGCCGCAGTCCAGCCGCCAGCCCCCTAGTACAAGTACGACCGCGGCAGGATGGCCTCCAGGGCCTCGGTGAAACGCGGGCCGGCCTCCACCAGGATCTCGTGGGTGGCGTCCTCGTCCAGGCCGGTGAGCTTCCAGGCCAGGGGGCTGACGGGCTGCAGGTTGGCCTCCAGCTCCAGCCCCTCCTCGGCGATGACGGTCATGACGTCGGCCAGGTGCACCAGGCAGGTGTCCAGCACCGCTCCCTCGGCCTCGCCCGGGGCATGGTGCCAGCGCACCGCGTCCACCAGCACCTCGGGCATGCGCCACTGGCGCATGAGCTCGCCCCCCACCTCGGCGTGGTCGAAGCCCAGCACCTGGCGCTCCACCTCGAAGTCCAGCAGGCCGCCTTCCTCGGTGCGCTGCTGCACCAGCCGCGCGCGGCCGGGCAGCTTGTGGCAGATGATGAGCTTGCCGATGTCGTGCAGGAGGCCGGCCACGAACAGCCGCTCGCTGTGCAGCACGTTGCAGCGTTGCGCCAGGAGCTGGGCCACCACCCCGCAGTACACGCTGTGGCGCCAGAAGTGGGCCATGTTGAGCACGTCGTTGGGAACCTTGGAAAAGGCCTCGATGGCGGACGCCGCCAGGACCAGGCCGCGCAGCTCGCGCATGCCGATGATGGTCACCGCGCGGGAGACGGTCTCGATGCGGGAGGGAAAACCGTAGAAGGCACTGTTGACGATCTTGAGCAGGCGCGCGGTGAGCCCGGTGTCGCGCCCGATGACCCGGCCCAGATCGGTGGCGGTGGTGCGCGGGTCCTCCAGCATCTCGCCCACCCGCAGGCACACCTCGGGCAGGGAGACCAGCCGCACCACGCCCGAGACGAGCTGGGCGGGGGTGACGCCGGCGGCGGGCGGGGACGGGCTGGTGCTCATGGGACTGACGCGATCCGGAGCGACGACCTTCCCTTATAACGACATCACCGGCCCGTTCTTTAGCAGGCTGTTGAAAAACAGCCTGCCAAGGCGGGGCAGGGATGCCCCGCCCGCGAATCAAGCGTGTAAACGCTTGATTCGGCGTAGCCGAACCCGGACCTGCGCCGGGTTCGGCGCGTTGAAAAAGGCCAGGACGGCCTTTTTCAACATCCTGTTGGCAGGCTGTTGAAAAACAGCCTGCCAAGGCGGGGCAGGGACGCCCCGCCCGCAAATCGGGCGCGCAAGCGCTTGATTCCGGCGCCGCCCGCCCCGGGACGCGCCCGGAGCCCTGGTCAGCGGGCCACGGCAAAACGGCCTGCGGGAACCCGGCCGGGCGCAAGGGCGCTGCAATCCGGCGGGTGCCGGCCTATTGCACCACCTCGGCCACGATGTCGGCCAGCAGCCTGTCCACCGCGGCCAGGGCCCGGCGCGAGGCGGCGTCGCCCACCAGCCGGGGACGGCGGTAGGCGATGTAGACCCGGTCCGGCTCCTCGGGCAGCACGTAGACGGCGATGACGTAGGGGCAGAACACGATGTTGTGGGGATCGGCCTCCATGGTGGCGCGGGAGATGGTGGCGGAGCAGAACTCGAAGGCCTGGGCCTCGATGAATACCTGCCTGGTGGCTCCCACCTCCTTGGCCGTGCGCGCCAGCATGCGGCCGATGTAGGCGATGTTGTTGATCTTGATGCCGCGGCCGGTGATGGCCAGCTCCAGGTCGTCGCGCACGTCCTCGAAGCTGCCCTGGACGCTGTACAGGCGCATGTAGTCGTGCATGCCGTGTCCATCGCCGGCCCAGGCGATCGCCGCCGCCAGCCAGCCCGCCAGAATGATCGCTGCACCCCGCATGCCCTTGTCCCCTCCCGATTCCTGTCACAGAGCGCCGACACGCTAGGCCAGGCGGCGGCAAAAAGCAAGATCGCGCCATTGGCAGCATGCGGCACAACGTCTATGCTCTGTGGGACAATCCAACAACAACAATGTTGCATCCATGGCACGCCCCGCAGACGCCCGCCCCCAGGTCCTGGTCGCCGACGATTCACGGGTCATGCGGGCGGCCCTGCAGCGGCTGCTGGCCGAGGAATTCACGGTGCTGGAGGCCGGTGACGGCCAGGCCGCCTGGGCCCTGCTGCGGGACGAGGACCACGACATCGCCCTGCTGTTCACCGACCTGTCCATGCCGGGCCTGGACGGCATGGAACTGCTCAAGCGCATCCGGGCCAGCGACGACCCCCGCCTGGCCGCGCTGCCCGTCATCGTCATCACCGGCGAGGAAGACGACCCCGGCTTGCAGGAACAGGTGCTGGCGGCGGGGGCCAGCGACTTCGTCACCAAGCCCTTCGACCCGGTGCACGTGCGGGCCCGGGCCCGGGCCCACCTGCGCCACCGCGAGACCCGCGAGCGCCTGCAGCGGGAGACGCCGGTGGACCCGGCCACCGGGCTCTCCAGCGAGGCCTGCTTCCGCCGCATGGCGGAGCAGATCCTGGCCCAGATCAAGCGCCAGCCCCGGCCCTGGGTGTGGCTGCGCATCGACGTGGACAGTTTCAAGGATCTCTACGTGCGTCATGGCCGCGCTGCCACCGAGGCCGTCGTCGCCCGCATCGGCCGCATCGTGGCCAGCACCGTGCGCCGCGGCGATCACGCCGCCACCCTGGGCCGCGGCCGCATCGTGCTGCTGCTGCAGTCCACGCCGCTGGACGGCGCCCGGGTGCTGGCCGAGCGCCTGCGCAACGCGGTGGACAAGTCGGTGGTGGCGCTGGACGAGGGCGAGGTGCACGTCACCGTCAGCATCGGCGTGGCCGTGCCGCCGGTGGAGGCCGGCACCACCCTCGACGACATCATGGCCGAAATGGAACGGGTGGCACAGCGGGCGGCGGAGGCCGGCGGCAACTCGGTGCACGTGGAAACCGGTGACACCGCGCCCGCGTTGTCGCTGGTGAGCGCGCTGGCGCTCATGGAACGGGGCCGCGGCGACGAAGTCCGGGCCCACCGCCATGGCCTGTGGCAGCAACTGGAACCGCTGCTGCGGCTGCTGGCCGAAGGCGCCCAGGCCGAGCTGGACCGCCTGCTGGCGGCGGTGCGCGGCCGGCGCTGACGCCGCGTCCCGCGCGCGGGCGCCTTGTCCGGTCAGGGCACGGTGAACGCCGCTTCCACCCCGTTGACCACCACCCGGTAACGGCCGGGGACCAGGGACGCGGCGCCGTCCAGCGGTACGCGCAGCCGCAGCGGCCGGATGACCTGGGTGCAGATCCGGCCCGGGGGCCGGTCCCGGGCGATGGTGACGATCCAGGTGTCCCCTTCCCGCCGCTGGCGCACCGCCCCCGCCCGGCTGCAGCCGTCGGGCAGGTAGGCCTCCACCACCGCCGCCGGGCCGTCCGCGCCCCGTTCCACCCTCACCGCCGTCACCGGCAGCCGCGCCGGCGGCGGCGGGGCCGGTGGAGCCGCGCCGTCGCCCGCCAGCCAGGCCCGGGCCCGCAGGCCCCAGCCGGTGGTGTAACCCACCTCGCGATAGCGGATGCGCCCGGCGCCGTCCAGCACGAACAGCGCGGGCACCCCGCGCACGCCCCACGCCCGGGCCAGGGTCCCGTCGGGATCCACGATGGTGGGCACGGTCCAGCCCCTGGCGCGGGCCCAGGCCGCCACCTCCTCCGGGCCGCCGGACTGCATGGCCACGGACAGCACCGGCACGTGGCGCGCGGCGGACTCCACCGCCCCGCGCTGGACCTTGCACACCGGGCACCAGGTGGCCCAGAAATAGACCACCAGCGGCCGGCCCCGGAACCGTTCCAGGGCGGCCGTCCGCCCGTCGAGGGTCACGCCCAGGACCGGGGTGGGGGCCGGTCCGCCGGCCAGCCCCCGCTGCTGCCAGGCCCGCACCCCGCTCACCAGCGCCACCACCACCAGCAGCGTGAGCCCCCGGCGCCACCAGCGCCCGCGCCGGCTCATGCCACCGCCCCCCGCCGGGCCGGTTTAAAATCCGGCCCGCGGAACCGATATGATCGGCGTCCCCGCAGCCACAGGAGCGAAGGAGGTGGAACGGCCATGAAGGTGCGTGCCTGGTTCACCCGGGACAAGCTCCGGGCCTTCGGCATCCATCTGGGCATCAGCCTGCTCATCTTTTCCGTCCTGCTCTACCTGGTCCTGGTCCACTGGTATCCGCAGCCGCTGTTCGCCACCGACGGCGGCTGGCGTGCCATCCGCATCATCACCGCGGTGGACCTGGTGCTGGGGCCGCTTCTGACCCTCATCGTCTACCGCCGCGGCAAGCCCGGCCTCAAGTTCGACCTCGCGGCCATCGCCGTGGTTCAGGCCGCCGCCCTGGCCGCCGGGGTCTGGATCGTCCACGGCGAGCACCCCGCGGTGGTGGCGCTGGTGGAACGCGAACTCTACACCGTGCCCGCCTACCGCCTGCGCGAGGCCGGGGTGGCGCCGGGCGCCGTGGGGCGCCGCTTCCGCGCCGGCCGCCCGCCGCTGGTGGTGGTGGACCTGCCCGAGGACGACGAGGCCTACCGCGCGCTGCTCAAGGAATCGGTGGCCGCAGGCCGGCCCCTCTCCACCTACGTCGAGCGCTACCGGGACATCACCCCCGCCACCCTCGCCGTGCTGCGCGAGGCGGCGGTGGACGTGGACGGCTACCTGGCCCGCTGGCCCCGCTTCCGCGACCGGGTGGCGGCCTTCCGCCGCCGCCACGGACAGGCCGCGGACCGCTTTCTCTACCTGGAGCTGCGCTCCCGCTACCACTGGGCCCTGGCCGCCTTCGACCCCGAGACCCGGCGCATCGTGGACATCCTCGACGTACCGCCCCCCACCCAGCTCCGGCAGCGCGACGGTGACCGCGCCCCCCGCCAGGCCCGGGGGGCGGGCGGCGGCGCCCGCGGCTGAGCGGGGACGTCCCGCGCTCAGTCCCGCCGCAGGCGGTCGGACACCGCGATGGGCGTGGGATAGCGCATGACGATGTAGTAGGACGACACCACGAAGGTCGCCAGCACGGTGAGCTGGATGATCTCGGCGGCGGTCCCCCCCAGCACCCCCGACTGCACCCCCACCAGGGCCACCAGCAGGGAGAACTCGCTCACCTGGCCCAGGCGCACGCCCGTCTCCCGCGCCAGCGCCGCCTCCTCGTGCACCCGCCGCAGCAGGTGCGAGAACAGCCACGGTTTCACCACCAGCAGGATCCCGCCCGCCGCCAGCGCAGGCCACAGGGCCCGGTCCAGCGCCGCCGGGTCGAAGGCCGCGCCCAGGGCGAAGAAGAACAGGATGAGAAAGAAGTCGCGCAGCGGCTTGAGGCTGTCGGTGATGTACAGGGCGATGGGCCGCCGGGCCAGGGCCACGCCGGCGATGAAGGCCCCCACCTCGTGGGACAGCCCGGCCGCCGCCGCCAGTTGCGCCAGGCCCAGGCACCAGCCGATGGCGACGAGGAAGATGTACTCGCGGATGGTGTCGAAGCGCACCAGCAGCCGGTACAGGAGGTACCGCTCCGCCAGCACCGCCAGCAGCACCACCGCCGGCAGCGCCACCGCCGCCCGCAGCAGGCCGCTGCCCACGTTCCCCGCGCCCCCGGCCGCCTGCAGCACGATGAGCACCACGATGGCCAGGATGTCCTGCAGGAGCAGAATGCTGATGATGACCTCGCCCATGTGCTTGTGATGCAGCACCGTGGTGGGCAGCAGCTTGAGCCCGAGGATGGTGCTGGAAAAGCTCATGGCCACGCCCACCAGCAGGGCGTCGGTCCAGCCCAGGCCGAACCCGGCGGCCACGGCGAACCCCACGCCGGCAAAGGCCAGGCCGCTCAGGAGGGTGACATGGAGGGCCTGGCCCAGGCGCGGCAGCAGCCGCTGCGGGTCCAGGTCCAGGCCCAGCAGGAACAGCAGGAACAGGATGCCGAAATCCGCGATGCGCTCGATGAGCGCCACATGCTCCACCAGCCCCAGGGCGTGGGGACCTAGCAGGGCGCCGAGCAGGATGTAGGCCACGATGAGGGACTGGCGCGCATACAGCGCCACCGTCGCCAGCACGGCGGCGCCGGTGAAGATGACGAAGATCAGAAAGAACAGGTTGTCCGCGTGCAAGTGGGCAGCCTCCCGCCGCCCATGATAAAGGGTTCCGGCGCCCGCGTCCGGGGCCGTTCAGTCGGCCAGGCGCTGGAACACCAGGCAGGCGTTGGTGCCGCCGAAGCCGAAGCTGTTGGACAGCACGCAGTCGAGCGCCACCCCTTCGCGAAGCTCGCGCACGATGGGAAACCCCTCGGCCGCCGGATCCAGCTTTTCGATGTTGGCCGAGGCGGCGATGAAACCGCCCTCCATCATGAGCAGGGAATAGATGGCCTCGTTGACCCCGGCCGCGCCCAGGGCGTGACCGGTGAGGGACTTGGTGGCCGACAGCGGCGGCACCTCGTCGCCGAACACCTCGGCCACCGCTTCCAGCTCGCGCACGTCGCCCACCGGCGTGCTGGTGCCGTGGGTGTTGATGTAATCCACCGGGACCTGGACCGTGGCCAGGGCCTGGCGCATGCAGCGCACCGCGCCCTCGCCCGAGGGCTGCACCATGTCCACCCCGTCGGAGGTGGCGCCGTAGCCGGTGAGCTCGGCGTAGATACGCGCGCCGCGGGCGCGGGCATGCTCCAGCTCCTCCAGCACCAGCACGCCCCCGCCGCCGGAGATGACGAACCCGTCGCGCTGGGCATCGTAAGGCCGCGAGGCCTTGTCCGGGGTGTCGTTGTAGCCGGCGGACAGCGCGCCCATGGCGTCGAACAGCATGGTCATGGACCAGTGCACCTCCTCGCCGCCGCCGGCGAACACGATGTCCTGCTTGCCCATCTGGATCAGCTCGGCGCCGTGGCCGATGCAGTGGGCCGAGGTGGAACAGGCCGAGCTGATGGAGTAGTTGACGCCGCGGATGCCGAAGGCCGTGGCCAGGCAGGCGGAGTTGGAGCTGGCCATGGTGCGCGGCACCCGGTAGGGACCCACGCGCTTGATGCCCTTGCTGCGCAGGATGTCGGCCGCCTCGACGATGTTGGCCGGCGAGGCGCCGCCGGTGCCCATGACCAGGCCGGTGCGATCGTCGCTCACCTCACTCTTTTCCAGCCCTGCGTCGGCGATGGCCTCGGCCATGGCGATGTAATTGAACGCCGCCCCGTCCCCCATGAAGCGCAGCAGCTTGCGATCGATGGCCGCCTCCAGGTCCACGTCGATGGCGCCGTGGATGCGGGAGCGCAGCCCCAGCTCCGCGTATTCCTCGCAGAACACGATGCCGGAACGGCCCTCGCGCAGGGCGGCGGCGACCTCGTTCTTGTTGTTGCCGATGCTGGAGACGATGCCCAGCCCGGTGATCACGACCCGTCGTTGTGACATGGCACTGGAATCAGAGTTGCGGTTCCCCGATGAACAGCCCCACTCTCAGATCCTTGGCCACATAGATCTCCTTGCCGTCCGCCGACACGCTGGCATCGGCGATCCCCATGAACAGCTTGCGCATGATCACCCGCTTGATGTCCACCTGGTAGGTCACCAGCTTGTTCTCGGGCGTGATCTGGCCCGAGAACTTGACGTCGCCCGCGCCCAGGGCCCGGCCATGGCCGGGGCCGCCCATCCAGCCGAGGAAGAAGCCGATGAGCTGCCACAGGGCATCGAGGCCGAGACACCCGGGCATCACCGGGTCGCCCTCGAAATGGCAGGCGAAGAACCACAGGTCGGGGCGCACGTCCAGCTCGGCCCGCACCTCACCCTTGCCGTAGGCGCCGCCGGTGTCGGAGATGTGCGGGATGCGGTCGAACATGAGCATGGGCGGCAACGGCAGCTGGGCGTTGCCGGGACCGAACAGCTGGCCGTGGCCGCACTGGATCAGCTCGTCGTAGTCGTAGCTGTTCTTGCGCTGGAAGGGTGCGATGACGCTGCTCATGGAATGTCCGTCCGGCGGCGGGGCCCGGCCTCTATTCTGACGATGGCGCCGGGGATCCGGGCAGACCCTGCCGGCGCGCCTGTATTCTACGTTCGCCCAGAAGCGAAATAAAGGAAAATCATGGCGTCTCGCCGCTGCCCGCCCGGTGAAAACCCCGCCGGGAACCGGCGATGAACTCCGCCAGTCGCGCCGCGTGCTCCGACTCCAGGGCCCGGAGCGCCGCCAGCCGCTCGGCCAGCGGGCGCACGCCCGCGAACAGCACCCGGTAGGCCTGCTTGAGCACGCGCAGGTCGGCGGCGGAGAACCCGGCCCGGCGCAACCCCACCACGTTGAGTCCGCGGACCCGTCCCGGCACGCCGTCGGTGATCATGAACGGCAGGGCGTCGCGCGTGATCTTGCTGTTGCCGCCCACCATGGCCAGGGTGCCGATGCGGGTGAACTGGTGCACCATCACCCCGCCCGAGACGAAGGCCCGGTCGGCCACCTCCACGTGGCCGCCGAGGCCGGCGTAGGGCGCGATGACCACGCCGCTGCCCAGGCGGCAGTCGTGGGCCACGTGGGCCCCGTTCATGAGGAAGTTGCCGTCGCCGATGACCGTGTCGGTCCCGGCCCGGGTGGCCCGGTGCACGGTGACGTACTCGCGGAACACGTTGTCGCTGCCGATGGACACCCCGCTCGCCGTGGCCGGGTCGAAGGAGAGATCCTGCGGGGGGCCGCCCAGCACCGCGTGCTCGTGCACCCGGTTGCGGTGGCCCAGGCGGGTGCCCGCGCGGATGACGGCATGGCTCTCGATGACGTTGCCGTCGCCCAGCTCGACGCCGGCCTCCACCACGGCATAGGGGCCGATGCGGTTGTCGCGGCCCAGCCGCGCGGCCGGATCCACCAGCGCCGTGGGATGGATGTGATTGGTCATGCGGAGGGGTTCTGGGTGCTGGGGGCTGGGGGCTGGGGACCGGGTGGTGACGGTCGACACGAGCCATTTTAGCCTTCTGGGTCGATGCTCTCCTAGTCCCCAGCGGCCAGCCCCTTTCCCCAGAACCCAGCCCCTAGCCCCCAGCCCCCTTTTCGTATTTCTTGAGCAGCACGCCTTCGTCGCCGCAGCAGGCGGCGCTGCACTTCTTCACCTCGTGCAGGATCTCCACGTCCCGGTCGAACCAGTCGGCCACCGGCCGGTTGTCGCGCGCGCAGTCGCAGCCCTTGTCGTCGTAGACGTACACGTGCTCCAGCCCCACCCGGCGCGCGGCCTCGCAGGCCTGCCACATGATCTCGGGCGGGGTGGGCGGCAGGTGGGCCAGCTTGAAGGCGGGGAAGAACCGGGTGATGTGCCACGGGCTTTCAGGCCCCAGGTGATCGCGGATCCAGGCCGCGATGTCGGCCAGCATGAGCAGGTCGTCGTTGCGGCCGGGAATGATGTTGGTGCGGGTCTCCACGTGGATGCCCAGGCGCGCGGCCTGCTCGATGGAACCCAGCACCTTGTCCACCGTGGCCAGGCCGCAGATCTCCTTGTAGAAGGCGTCGTCCAGGCTCTTGATGTCGGAGCACAGCACGTCGATGACCGGCGCCACCCGTTCCAGGGCCTCGTCGGTGACGAAGCTGTTGGAGACGTACACCGTGTACAACCCCGCCTCGCGGGCCGCCGCCGCCGCGTCCAGCACGTACTCCAGCCACACCGCGGGCTCCGAGTAGGTGAAGGCGATGCCGTCGGCCCCGTGGCGCCGGGCCGCCGCCACCAGCTCGCCGGGCGTGATGTAGGCGGCGGTGGACTGGCCCCGGGCCAGGTCGTCCAGCGCCTCCAGGCCCCAGGAGATCTCCAGGTTGTGGCAGCCCCCGCAGCGGAAGTTGCAGCCGTAGCTGCCCACCGACAGCACCCGGGTGCCGGGCCGGTAGTGGCGCACCGGCTTGTCCTCGATGGCGCCCAGGTCCACCGCCGAGATGATGCCGTAGGACAGGTTGTACAGGGTGCCGTGGCGGTTGACGTGGGTCTGGCAGAAGCCGCGCTGGCCGTGGCGCAGGCGGCAGCGCCACAGGCACAGGTTGCAGCGGGTGGTGCCGTCGGGCAGCCGCTCCTGCAGCGCCGTCTCCACCAGGCGGTAGTCGGCGGGCGCCCGGCTCACGCGGCGGCCTCCGGCGCCGGGGCCAGGGTCCACAGCGGGGCCACCACGATGCGCAGCCGGGCGTGGGCCGCGCGCAGGGCCGCCTCCGCGGCGGCCGGGTCGCCGCCGCGGGCGAAGATGAAGCCCAGGTAGCTGCTGCCCTCGGGCAGCGGGACCAGGGTGTGGCCTTCGCGCACCTGGATGTCGATGTCTTCCACCCCCGGCACCCGCAGGGCGTCCAGGATCCCCTCCACGCGCTTGAACACGCCGGCGGCGGGAATGGGGATCATGAGCACCCCGGCCGCGCCCGCCGGCGGCGCCGGCACCGGGCGGCGGCCGGTGGCCCGCGCCAGCACCAGCTCCTCCAGGCCGTGCCCGGTGCCTGCGCCCAGCAGGCGCGCGCACAGGCCGCCGATGGTGCGTGCGGCCAGCTCGATGAGCCACACCCCGCGGTCGTTGATGCGGCACTCGGCGTGCACCGGCCCCTCGCGCAGGCCGTAGGCGGCGCAGGCCGACTCCACCAGCGCCTGGAGCGCCTCCACCACGGCCGGGGGATGGCGGGTGGGGGTGACGTAGTAGGTCTCCTCGAAGAAAGGGCCGTCCAGGGGATCGGGCTTGTCGAACACCGCCAGCAGGCGCAGGCGCCCCTCCTCCAGCATGCCCTCCACCGCCACCTCGGCCCCGGGGACGAACCGCTCCAGCAACAGGCGCGAGCGGGCCTCGGGCTCCAGCAGGTCCTCGCGGGCCAGGATGGCGCGGATGCGCTCCACCGCCGCGACCAGGGCCGACTCGTCGTCCACCCGGATGACGCCGCGGCTGCCGGCCAGGGCCACCGGCTTGACCACGGCGGGAAACCCGAAGCCCGCGGCCTGGGCCGCCACGTCGCCGGCCGGATCCAGCACGCGGTGTTCCGGCACCGCCACGCCGGCCCGGGCCAGGCGGGCCCGGGCCAGGTCCTTGCGCCGGGCCAGGCGCACCGCCTCCGGCGGATTGTGGGGCAGGCCCAGGCGGGCCGCGGCGCGGGCGGCCAGCTCGGTGGTGGCATCGTCGGTGGCCACCACGCCGGCGAAGGGCCGCTGGCGGGCCGCGGCCTCGATGGCGGCCAGGGCCGCGGCCTCGTCGCCCAGGTCCAGGTGCAGGCCCCGGGCGTAGGCCGCCACCACCGAGTGGCGGCCGCTGGAGGCCACCACCGGCTCCAGCCCCAGGCGGCGGGCGGCCGCCAGGAAGGGCGCGGTGCGATAGCTGCCGTGGGGAGCGACGAGAAGGACGCGGGGCCGGGCCACCGGGTCAGGCACAGCCGCCGCCGGCGGCGCCGCAGGCACCGCACACGCCGCTGCCGCCCACGGCCTGGAACACGTTGTTGAACACGAAGCTGGCCCCCATGCCCTGCTGCACGAAGTCGATCTGGCAGCCCTGGAGGTAGTTCAGGGCCACCGCGTCCACCACCAGCTTGAAACCGTCCCCCTCCAGCACCTTGTCGTAGGGGGTGACCCGCTCGGCGTAGGTCATGCCGTAGCTCATGCCGCCACAGCCGCCGCCGCTGACGAACACCCGCACGCCCTCCACCTCGTCCTCGGCCTGGGACAGGAGGGCCGCGAGCTGGGCGCCCGCCTCGGGGGTGACGGTGATCTCGTCGTTGATGCGGGTGGAATACCCGGTACCGGACTGCATTTCGGCGCTCATGGTCCACTTCTCCCGGGCCCGTGGCCCTTCATGAACACGCCCGTTTGCACCGGGCGCCACAACCTAGGAAAATAATCGGGATTGTATCATGTCTCCGCCGGCCCGCCACCGGGCGCCGCTGAAGCCGTTATACTCCACGGAAGAATTTTCGCAACACCCAGACCAAGTAGGGGTACCATCGTCCCATGAGCCGCACCGTGTTCTGCCAAGTCCTGAAACAGGAGGCCGAAGGCCTCGACGCCCCGCCCCACCCGGGCGAGCTGGGCCAGCGCATCTACGAGAACGTGTCCAAGGAGGGCTGGCGCCGCTGGCTGGAGCGGCTCACCATCATCATGAACGAGAACCGCCTCAGCACCGCCGACCCGGCCAGCATCGAGGTCATCGAGCAGCACATGAAGGGCTTTCTGTTCGGCGAGGGCGAGATGGGCAGCCTGCCGGCGGGCTTCGTGCCCCCGGGCGCCAAGAAGTGACGCCGTGAACGAGACCCGCGCCCGCTTCCACATCGGCCAGGTGGTGATCCACCGCCTGTTCGGCTACCGCGGCGTCATCGTGGACGCCGACCCGTGCTTCGAAGGCAGCGACGAATGGTACGAGGCCAACGCCCGCAGCCGCCCGCCCAAGGACGCCCCCTGGTACCGCGTGCTGGTGGACGAGGCCGACCACGTGACCTACGTGGCCGAGCGCAACCTGGTGCCCGACGATTCCGGGCGCCCGGTGCGCCACCCGGCGCTGGAGAACTTTCTCACCGATTTCCGGGACGGGCGCTACCGCCCGCGGGAAACCTGCAACTGAGGCCGCAGTGAGCGACACCCGGCCCCTGGCCGACTACCCGGTGGCGGAACTCAAGGTGCTCTACCGCGTGCTGCACGCGGCGGTGAACGAGCATCCGGAACTCATGGACAGCGAGTTCATGGACGACCTCCAGCGCCACCTGCAGGCGCGGGCCACCGCCGCCGGCGTGGACGTCTCCACCCACAGCCAGTGGGCGGCCTGGCTCGCCGATCCCGGGCGCTGACCGGGCCATGAAGTACTGCAGCGCCTGCGGCGGCCTCATCGAGCTGCGCGTGCCCGACGGTGACCACCTGGCCCGCCACGTGTGCCGCGACTGCGCCACCATCCACTACCAGAACCCCAGGATCGTCGCCGGCTGCATCCCGGAATGGGACCACCGGGTGTTGCTGTGCCGGCGCGCCATCGAACCGCGCCACGGCTTCTGGACCCTGCCCGCGGGCTTCATGGAGAACGGCGAGAGCGTGGAGGAGGCGGCGGCGCGCGAGTCGCTGGAGGAGGCCAACGCCCGGGTGGAGATCACCGGACTGTACACGGTGTTCAGCCTGCCCCACATCAACCAGGTGTACATGATGTACCGCGCGCGCCTGCTGGACCTGGACTTCGCCCCGGGCAGCGAGAGCCTGGAGGTGAGGCTGGTGGCCGAGGAGGACATTCCCTGGGACGCGCTGGCCTTCCGCACCGTGTCCGAGACCCTGCGCCGCTACTTCGCCGACCGCCGGCAGGGCCGCTTCGCCCTCCACACCGGGGTGATCCGGGCGCCCAATCGGCCTTGATAGTGGCGAGGGACGAGTGGCGAGGGGCGAGGGGCGAGGGACGGCCTCAGCGGCCGGCCCGCTCCAGCAGTTCCCGCAGCGGCGGCGGGAGATCCCCGGGGTCGAGGCGGATGCGGCGGCCCTCGGCCGCCGTCACGAGCCAGCCGTCGCGGGGATCGCGGCGCCAGCGGCTGTCCACGTCGAACAGTTCCAGCCGTTCCGGCAGCAGGCCCGGCCCGCCGCCGGCCAGGGCCTGGAAGCGGACCCGGGCGCCGTCACCCTCCACCTCCACCTGGACGTTGAAGACCCGCGCCTCCACCACCTCGTGGCGGTGAAACCAGGCCAGCAGCAGGCGGTTGAAGTCCACCTCGTGGCGGCCATGGCGGGCCGCGAAACGCGGCGCCAGGTGACGGCGCACGCCCAGCACGTCCTTGTCGCGCGCCGCCGCGGCCATGGCGGCCAGGCGTTCCCGGATGATGGCCTCGTCGGACGGCGGCGAGCAGGCGGCCGCCAGTGCCGCCAGCAGGGCGAGGACGGCCGCGGCCTCAGTCCTCCAGCATGGCCAGGTTGAGCGTGCCACCTTGGGCCAGCTTGCAGCGGTAGAGGGCGCGGTCCACGCGGTCCAGCAGCACCGGGAGGCTGGCCCCGTGGGCCGGGGCCTCGCCGATGCCGATGCTCACGCCGATGTCCAGGGCGTTGTCCTCGGCCCAGCGGGTGAGCTCGCGCTGGATGCGCCGCGCCACCGGCCGTGCCTCCTCGCGCGAGGTACCCCGCAGCAGGAGCACGAACTCGTCGCCGCCGTAGCGGGCCGCGGCGTCCCCGTCGCGCACCGCGTTGCGGATGATGGCCGCCACCTCGCGCAGCACCCGGTCGCCCTCGTTGTGGCCGAAGGTGTCGTTGACCGCCTTGAACCGGTCGAGGTCGGCGAACAGCACCGCCACCGGCCGCCCGGTCTCGGCCGCCTCGCGCAGCAGCACGCCCGCGGTCTCCTCCAGCGCGTTGCGGTTCATGAGCCCGGTGAGGGGATCCACCCGGCTCGAGTGCTCCATCATGCGCCGGGTGGCATCCACCCGGCTCATGAGGACGTAGGCATAGAGCAGGATGATGGCACCGAAGATGTTGAGAAACACCACCCCCGGCGTGAGCTCGTAGACCGAGCCGGAGTAGCGCAGGCTCAGGGCCACCATGGCCGCCAGCAGGCTGCCCACCAGGGCCTCGGAGAACAGGCGCATGCCGTAGCGCATGCCGTTGCCCAGCACCACCACGATGTAGACCAGCGACACCAGCGGCACGGTGAAGGGATCGTTGACCAGCGCCACCGAGATCATGACGATGTCCACCCACATGGCCAGGCGCACCCGCAGCCTCGAGTTGCGGTGGAAATAGGCATGGACGAAGGACACCGTGAGCCAGAGAAAGTACAGCCCCAGCAGGATGTTGAGCTGTCCCAGGCTGAGCCACGGCGAGTTGTATTCAAAGACCAGGTTGAAATAGATGACACCCAGGATGCCGAACAGGTAGCGGGTGAGAAACTGCAGCCGCTGCTCGGGCCAGGACGGCACCACCCAGTCCGGCGCAGGCGCCGGGGTGGACGCGGGGACGCCCGCGGGCTGGCGGCGGTCGGCTGCTTTCCGTGCGACGCGCTTGGCGGGATTGTTCATGGCGCGTCTCGCTGCCCCCGTGATCGAGTCAGGTGGTGGCCCCACGCCGGAGGGTCCACACAGGTGGTGGCGGAATTTTAACCCGTATGGCGGGCCACGGCATCCTCCGGGGGCATATCCGGCATGCCGAATCAACAACTTGCCATGGCGACGGTGGCCGGGACGGGTCAACCGGCCGGGGCCAGGGCAGGCTGCTGGCGGTGCAGGAACCAGCGGTCCATGACCAGGTGGCGCACGAACCACTGCGAGGACAGCAGGCGCCGGCCCAGGGCCTGGCGGAGCCCGGCCGGCAGCCAGGCGGCGGCGTCCCGCGGCCGGCGCGGGCCCAGCCGGCCGGTGAGCAGCGCCCGGTAGCGCTCCACCAGGGCCGGGCCGAAGTCCCCGCCGGCCTCACGGATGGCGGCGGCGGCCAGCAGCGCCGACTCCACCGCCGGCCGGATGCCCTCGCCGCTCTGGGCATAGGCCAGCCCGGCGGCGTCCCCCACCAGCAGCGCACGCGGCCCGCCCAGGGGCCGGCGGGCATGGGGGTAGAGCAGGTAGGCGTGACCGTGGAAGCGCGCCGGCGGCTCGCCGGTGATGCGCCCGCGCGCCCGCAGGTGGTCCCAGAACGCCGCCACCTGCTCGGCCAGGCGGTGATTGTCCTCGCGCCCGAGGCCGATGTTGAGCCAGTCGCCCTTGCGCACCGCCCAGCCGTAGCCCCCCAGGTCGTCGCAGAAGTACAGCTCGGGCAGCTCGGGGTCCACCCGGCAGGCGGCACGCTGCTCCGGGGTCATGAGGAACTCGATCTCCTGGGCCGCCACCACCGTCTCGCTCCGGCCCAGGCGGCTGCCGAGGAAGCGGGCCACCGGGCAGAAGTGGCCGCCGGCGCCCACCAGCAGGCGGGCGTGGTACTCGCCGTTGACCACGATGCCGCCGGCCTCCGGCTCGGCACCCTTGAACGCCACGCCCTCGTGGACCACGGCCCCGGAGCGCTGCAACAGGTAGTGGTCGAACTCGCAGCGGCGGATGCCGTAGCTCACCGGCCCCTCGTCGTAGCGGGTCTCCACCAGGGGCCCGCTCATGCAGCCCACGCGGAACCCGCTCACCGGCTGCAGCACCCGCTCGCGGCGGTAGTCGTCCAGGTCCAGGGCCAGCGCGCTCACCACCGCCGGCGTGATCCAGCCGGCGCAGACCTTGTCGCGGGGGAAGCGGCGCTTGTCCAGGATGTGCACCGACAGCCCCGAGTCGCGCAGGGCCCAGGCCAGGGTGGAGCCGGCGGGCCCGCCCCCGACGATGAGGACGTCGCAGCGGATCACGCCGCCGCCCCGGCGTCGTACAGGTGCGCCCGCGACCAGGGCAGGTCGTGCCGGTCGGGCCCGGTGAACAGCACCTGGAACAACTGCAACTGGCTGGTGCGGAAGGCGGCGATGGACCCGGCCAGGTACAGGCGCCAGGCGCGGACGAAGGCCTCGTCGAACATCTCCCGCACCTCGCCCGCGTGGGCCTCGAAGCGGTCCAGCCAGTGGCGCAGGGTCAGGGCATAGTGCAGGCGCAGGTTCTCCACGTCCTGCACCGCGAAGCCCTGGGGCTCGAAGATCTCCATCATCTCCGCCAGCGAGGGGGGATGGGCGCCGGGGAAGATGCGGCGCTCGATCCAGCCGTTCATGGGTGCCGGGCTGCGGCGGCCGATGGTGTGGATGAGGCCGCGGCCGTCGGGGCGCATGCTGCGGGCGATGACCTCGCCCAGCTGGCGGTAGTTGTCGGGCCCCACGTGCTCCAGCATGCCCACGGAGACGAACACGTCGTAGGTGCCCTCGATGTTGCGGTAGTCGTCGAGGACGTACTCCACCCGGCCCGCCAGGCCCTCGGCCCGGGCCCGCTCGCGGGCGTACTTCACCTGCTCCTCGGAGATGTTGTAGGCCCGCACCGTCACCCCGTAGTGGCGCGCCATGAACCGGGCCAGTCCGCCCCAGCCGCAGCCGGCCTCCACCACCGTCTCGCCCGGCCGGAGCTGGAGCTTGCGGCACACGTGGTGCAGCTTGGCCTCCTGCGCCGCCTCCAGGGAGATGGCGGGATCCGGGAAGTAGGCGCAGGTGTACTGCATGTGGGCCGAATCCAGCCACAAGGCATAGAAATCGTTGCCGATGTCGTAGTGGTGGTGGATGTTGTCGCGCGAGCCGCGCAGGGTGTTGCGCCGGCGCCGGCCGCCCAGCCAGCGCCCGGGCCGGCCCCACGGCCCCCCGCCCGCCCG
>JALSIK010000230.1 GCA_026990045.1 Chromatiales bacterium
CAGGTAGACCGGCCACGACCAGTCCAGGTTGTCCATGGCCTTGTCCCAGGAATAGGCCACCAGGGCATCCTCGGACAGCGGCGCCGGCGCGTCGGGGAAAGCCAGCGGCTGGTTGGGCACCTGGCCCACGATGGCCACCACCGACCGGGTCAACACGGCGATCCGGGCCCCGAACACCACCTCGTCGGCGGTGAGATCCGGAACCGGGGTATTGTCCCCGCCCCCCACGATGACCATGGCGGTGCCATGGGCCACCACGTCCGGCACCACCACCGCCAGCCAGTGCGTCCACAGGGTCCGGTCCACCTCGCCGGGGCTGCGCCACCGCTGGGAATCCATGCTCAGCACGTGCACGGTGTACCCCGCACCGGGCAGCGCGGCCACCGGCGCGAAGCGGTATACGGGATCCGGGGCCTGGATGTAGTCCCGCAGCGCGTGTTGCGGTTCCGGGGCCGCGGCTCCAACCGCTCCCCCGCTCCATAGCAGGACGGCGACCAGCATCAGGCGCAGAACGTGGATGACGGTGGCAGGCATGGTGGATGCTCCTTGTCGTGATGGTGCCGGGGTCGATGCCCCTGTACCCCAACAGGATGTTGAAAAAGGCCGTCCCGGCCTTTTCCAACGCGCCCAACCCGGCGCAGGTCCGGGTTCGGCTACGCCGAATCAAGCGCTTGCGCGCTCGATTTGCGGGCGAGGCGTCCTTGCCCCGCCTTTACCAGGCCGTTTTTCAACAGCCTGATAAATTCTAGAAGCCGGCCGCGACCGCCGCCCGGCTCTCGTGTGACCGGCGTCACGATCCGGCATCCCGGGCGGGAGGCCGGCGCCTATCCCTGGACCTGCTTTTCTTCCTCGGCGATCTCCTGGTGGACCTTCTCCATGTCCAGATCGCGTGCCTTCTGGATCAGCTCCTCGAGCTGCGAGGCCTGCAGGGCACCCGGGGCGGAGTAGATGATCACCTGCTCGCGGAAGATCATGAGGGTGGGAATGGAGCGCACCTGGAAGTGGGCCGCGATCTCCTGCTCCTGCTCGGTGTTGACCTTGGCGAAGACGATGTCCGGATGCTTGTCCGAGACCTCCTCGTACACCGGCCCGAACGACTGGCACGGGCCGCACCAGGGGGCCCAGAAGTCGATGATGACGAAATCGTTGTTCTCGATGGTGGAGACCAGGTTGTCCTTGGTCAGCTCTACGGTAGCCATGGGATTCTCCAGTATCAAAGGGGCGCGCGGCCCGGCCAAAAGGGAGGCCAAGTATAGGCCAAGGAACCCGGCGGGCCAAAGGACCGCGGCCACTGGCCAGCGGTCGCCGGACGTGGTAATCAATGGAACCGGCACCCCGGTCCGGTACTCCCCATGTCCGCGGACATCCGTTGCTTCGGCCAGCGCCTGCTCAACCCCTTCCGGGGGGTGGCCCAGACCGTGCGCCGCGGGCCCGCCGAGGCGGTGAGCCTGGACGGGATCCACTGGGACATCTACGTGGCCAACGAGGAACTGGCGCGCGACCTGGAGACCGCGGCCCCGGTGCAGACCAGCGACATCCGTTACGGGCGGTGGTCGAAGGCCGGCGGCCTCAAGCGGGGGCCGCTCTATCCCTCGGAGGACTTCCGCCGCATGGAGGCGCAGGGGGCGGTGGTCTACCGCCATCTCCTGGAAGTGCACGACCGGGTGCCGTTTCCCCTGGCCGACGCGCTGGAGCTGTGGCTGCTGGATACCGCGGGCGCGCCGTTGGCCCTGCTCCACAGCGCGGTGGACGAGTCGGAACTGAGCCTGGAGATACCCCTGCGCTGGCGCGCGGGCCTGGCCTGCGAAGAGGGGTTCACCAGCACCGCGCTGCCGGGCCTGGAGGTCCGGGACGGCAGCGCTGCGCGCCACCTGGCCGGCTACGTCAACGGCCGCGCCGGCGACGCCCCGGCCGCCCAGTGGTTCCGGCGCGAGGCCGACGGCAGCGGCACCGCGCTGGCCGGCATCAACGTGACGGCGCATTGGCGCAAGCGCCGGCTCGGCCCGGAGGCCTTTCCGCCCCTGCTGCTGGACGCCCGTGGCCACGACGCGGAACACGCGCGGCTGCTGGGGGATTTCTTCCGCTGGCAGGCGCCGTGGCTCCTGCTGCTGCCGGGCCTGGACCCCGCTACCCGCCGGTCCCTGGAACAGGCCGCCCGCCGGCAGGCCATGGTGGTGGCGGATCAATACCGCCTGTACCCGGAGATCGCCGATACCGAGGCCGTCCGCGCGGCCCTGGTGGAAGCACGCCTGCGCCGCCAGGCGCCGGCCCCCTCCCGGGGCGACGAGGTGATGTCCACCTTCTACGTGGAGCTGCCCGAGGGGGAATGAACCCGCGGCGGCGGCAGCCGCCCGCTCTCGCGGAAACGGCGGTAGTCGGACAGGATCACGGCATGGTCGAAGGCCAGCGGCGGCAGGGCCTCGTCGGCCTGGAGCAGGCGGATGCGGCGGGCGTCGTCGGCGGCCACCGGTTCGCCGCGGGCACGGCCCACGTAGACCACGGAGACCGTGTGTCCGCGCGGGTCACGCGCCGGGTCCGAGTACACCCCCAGCAGGGCGGTGAGTTCCACGTCCAACGAGATCTCCTCGCGCATCTCCCGCACCGCCGCCGCCTCGACGGTCTCGCCCACGTCCACGAAGCCGCCGGGCAGCGCCCAGCCGGACGGCGGGTTGCGGCGTTCGATGAGGACCACCGGCACCCCGGGCCGGTGGACCAGCTCCACCACCACGTCCACCGCCAGCAGGGGCGTGCACGGCGCGGCCACGGCTCAGGGCTCCCGGCGCCGCACGAAGCGGATGATGCGGCGCCGCGCACGCTTGTCCGGGCGCCGCCGCGGGCGGGATGCACCTTCGAGGCGCCGGGCGGCGGCCGCGGCCTCGCGCGCCCGGCGGCTGGCCCCGGTTTCGCGGTAGAGCGCCTGCGCCTCGGGTGCCGGTCCGCGGCGGCTGGACAGTCCGAGTACGTCCACCGTGATCTCCACCCGGCCGCGGCGGACGGTGAGGCGATCGCCCACGCGCAGGATGCGCGCGGGCTTGACCCGTTCCCCGTTGACGCGCACGTGGCCGGCGTTGATGGCCTCGGCCGCGAGCACGCGGGTCTTGTAAAACCGCGCCGCCCACAGCCACTTGTCGATGCGCACGCGGGGCGGGGCGGGATGGGGTGAAGCAGGGCCGGCCATGGCCCGGAACATAGCACAGCCCTGGTAACCCTCAAACCGGGCGGTTTTTGCCCTCCCTGCCCTGCGCTATGATGCGCGCCATGTCTGTTTCCACCCAGGCGCAGCCGCTGTCCCCGGGGCTGCGCGCCACGCTGTTGCGCCGGCTTCGCCGCCTGCTGCCCGCCGACGCCGTCCTTGCCCGGGAAGAGGAACTCCGCCCCTACGAATGCGACGCCCTCTCGGCCTACCGGCGGCTGCCCGGCGTGGTGGTGCTGCCGCGCAACGCGGACGAGGTGCGCGCCGTGCTTTGCCTGTGCCGCGAGCTGCAGGTGCCGGTGGTGGCCCGCGGGGCCGGAACCGGGCTGGCGGGCGGGGCCCTGCCGCGGCCGGACGGCGTACTGCTGAGCCTGGCCCGCCTCGACCGCATCCTGCGCCTGGACCCGGACAACCGCATCGCGGTGGTCCAGCCCGGGGTGCGCAACCTGGCCGTGTCCGAGGCCGCCGCCGCCCACGGCCTGTTTTACGCCCCCGATCCCTCGTCCCAGGTCGCCTGCACCATCGGCGGCAACGTGGCGGAGAACGCCGGCGGCGTACACTGCCTGAAATACGGCCTCACCGTGCACAACGTCCTGGGCCTGAAGATGATCACCGTGGACGGAGAGATGCTGGAGCTGGGCGGCGTCCACGGTGCCCCGGACGGGCCCGGCCTGGACCTCACCGCCCTCGCGGTGGGCTCCGAGGGCATGCTGGGCGTGGTGGTCGAGGCGACCCTGCGCCTGCTCCCGGCCCCGCCGGCGGCGCGGGTGGCGCTGGCGGCCTTCGACGACATCGCCACCGCGGGCGCGGCGGTGGGGCGGATCATCGGTGCCGGCATCGTCCCCGCGGGGCTGGAGATGATGGACAACGCGGCCCTGCGTGCGGCCGAGGACTTCGTGCACGCGGGCTACCCGCGCGACGCCGCCGCCATCCTGCTGTGCGAGGTGGACGGCGAGGCCGCCGAGGCCGAGGCGCAGACGGAACGCGTGTGCGCGCTGCTGCGGGAGGCCGGCGCCACCGAGGTGCGGGTGGCGCGGGACGAGGCCGAGCGCCGGCGCTTCTGGCAGGGCCGCAAGGCCGCCTTTCCCGCCGTGGGCCGCATCAGTCCCGATTACTACTGCATGGACGGCACCATCCCCCGCCACCGCCTGCCCCAGGTGCTGGAAGGCATCGCGCGCCTGGCACGGGAGCACGGCCTGCCCGTGGCCAACGTCTTTCACGCCGGCGACGGCAACCTGCACCCGCTCATCCTCTACGACGCCGCCCGTCCCGGCGAACTGGAACGCACCGAGCGGCTGGGCGCGAAGATCCTGGAGCTGTGCGTGGCGGCGGGCGGCACCATCACCGGTGAACACGGCGTGGGCATGGAAAAGATCGACCAGATGTGCGTGCAGTTCGGCACCGCGGAGCTGCAGCGCTTTCACGACGTGAAGGCGGCATTCGATCCCGCGGGCCTGCTCAATCCGGGCAAGGCCGTCCCCACCCTCCACCGCTGCGCCGAGCTGGGTGCCATGCACGTGCACGGCGGCCGGTTGCCATTCCCGGAGCTGGAGCGCTTCTGAGACGTGGACGGCGCTGACCTCACAGACAGCTTGCGCGAGACGGTCCGGGCCGCCGGGCGCGGGGGCACGCCGTTGTGCCTGCGCGGCGGCGGCACCAAGTCCTTCTACGGCCGCGTGCCCGCGGGCGAAGTGCTGGACCTGTCGCGGAACCGGGGCATCGTCCGCTACCAGCCCACCGAGCTGGTGATCACCGCCCGTGCCGGAACGCCGCTGGCGGAGGTGGCGGCGGCACTGGCGGAGCACGGGCAGATGCTGGGCTTCGAACCGCCGGCCTTCGGCGAGGACGCCACGCTGGGGGGCACCATCGCCTGCGGCCTCAGCGGGCCGCGCCGGCCCTTCGCCGGCGCCGCGCGCGACGCGGTGCTGGGCCTGCGTTGCCTCGACGGCACCGGCGAGGTCCTCCGCCTCGGCGGGGAGGTGATGAAGAACGTCGCCGGCTACGACGTCTCGCGCCTCATGACGGGCGCCCTGGGCACCCTGGGCATCCTGCTGGAGGTGTCCCTCAAGGTGTTGCCGCGACCCCAGACAGAGCTGACCCTGATCCTGGAGGAGCCGGACCCGCAACGCGCCCTGGAACGCATGGCCGGCTGGCAGCGACAGCCCCTGCCGCTGTCCGGCCTGGCCTGGAGCAGCGGCCGGTTGTGGGTGCGCCTGGAGGGCACCGCCGAAGGAGTGGCGGCGGCCCGCGCCCGGCTGGGCGGCGACGAGCCCGCGGACGGGCCGGCGTTCTGGCGCGGGCTGCGCGATCACCGCCTGGCCTTCTTCTCGGACGACCGCCCCCTGTGGCGCCTGGCCGTGCCGCCGGCGGCGCCCTTCATCCGGCTCCCGGAAACGCAGCCCGGTGACTGGCTGCTGGACTGGGGCGGCGCCCAGCGCTGGCTGCGCTCCGGCCTGCCGCCGGCGACGGTGCGCGCCGCGGCCACGGCGGCCGGCGGCCATGCCACCCTGTTCCGTGGCGGCGACCGCGGGGGCGAGGTGTTCCACCCGCCGTCCCCCGCGGTCCTGGCCCTGCACCAGCGGCTCAAGGCCGTGTTCGATCCCGGCGGCATCTTCAACCCCGGCCGGCTGTATCCCGGCGTGTAGATGCAACCCCCTGCAACATCGGTGACCGTGGAGGAAACCGGACCCGCCCTCGCCTTGAAACAGTAGAGATGGAAACACGCATCGTCGAAGCACTTCGGGAGACCCCCGCGGGCCGGGAGGCCGAGGCCATCCTGCGGGCCTGCGTCCACTGCGGCTTCTGCACCGCGGCCTGTCCCACCTACCGGCTCCTGGGTAACGAGCTGGACAGCCCGCGGGGCCGTATCTATCTGATAAAGCAACTGCTGGAAGGTGCCCCGGCGGGACCGGCGACCCGCCTCCACCTGGACCGCTGTCTCACCTGCCGCAGTTGCGAGACGGCCTGTCCCTCCGGGGTCCACTATTCGCGCCTGCTGGAGACCGGCCGCCGCCTGGCGCTGCAACACGCCCCCCGGGCGTGGCCCGCGCGGCTGGCCCGGGCCGCGGCGCGCAGGCTCCTGGGCCGGCCGCGGGCACTGGCCTCGGCGATGGCGCTCCTGCGCCCCCTCCGGCCCCTGCTCCCGCCCGGGCTGCGGCGGCGCCTGCCGGCCCGCCCGCCGCGGTTCGCGCCGCCCCGGCACGACCGGCGGGTGGTGATGGTGGGCGGCTGCGTGCAGCCGGCCCTGGCCCCGGAGATCGATGCCGCCGCCGTACGCGTGCTCGATGCCGTTGGCATATCGGTGGTTTCCGTGCCCGGCTGCTGCGGCGCCCTGCACCTTCACCTGGACGACGAGGACGCGGCCCGGCGCCACGCCCGGGCGGTCATCGACGCCTGCCTGCCCCACCTGGAGGCCGGCGCCGAGGCGGTGGTCATGTCGGCCTCCGGCTGCAGTGTCATGCTCAAGGACTATGCGCACCTGCTGGCCGGCGATAGCCGTTACGCGGAAGCCGCCCGCCGGGTGGCGGACCTGGCGCGCGACCTGAGCGAAATCGTCCACGGCGAAGCGGACCGGCTGCCCGCCGTGCCCGGGGCCACGGCGGTGGCCTTCCACGCCCCCTGTACCCTGCAGCACGGGCAGCGCCTGGGTGACAACGTGGAAACCATTCTCCGGCGCCTGGGCCACGAACTGCACCCGGTGCGCGAAGCCCACCTGTGCTGCGGCTCTGCCGGCGCCTGGTCGCTGTTCCATCCCCGCCTCTCGCGCCGCCTGCGGCAGCGGAAGCTGAAAGGACTGACGGCGGAGAACCCCGCTCTCATCGCCACCGCCAACATCGGCTGCCTCATGCACCTGCGCGCCGCCAGCCCGGTGCCGGTGGTGCACTGGGTGGAGCTGGCCGCCGATGCCCTCGCCACCCGTCAGCCGGACCCTTCCTGCTATCCGGTCCGGTGACGGCCGGCGCCGATCTGGCGCAGAGACACCGCCCCGGTTCGCGGCGGGGGCGCCGCTCCTACTGGATGTTGAAATAGATCATGTGGGCGTTGCTCACCGAGGCCGACTTGCCGAGGCTGATGAAGCCGGAGCCGGACAGCGGGACCTCCTCGCCCTGGATGTAGATCTCCTTGCCCCCCTGCACCTTGATGAAGGTGCCGTTGCGGCTCTGGTCGATGAGCACGAACTTGCCCTTGCGGAAGACCAGCCTGGCATGGCGCCGGGAGGCGAACTCGGAGGGCACGACGAGATCGCAGTCGGCCGCGCGGCCGAACACGAACTCGGGCGAGCGGGAGGTGATCTCCTTGATGGTGTCGTTGTAGGCCAGGTACAGGTGCACCTCGCGGTTGAACAGGGACATGATGCGCGAGGTGCTCACCTCGCGGGTGCTGGGCAGGCCGCTGTCGTCCCCCTCGTCGGTGGGCAGGGGCGTGAACCCCGAGGTGCGGCTGCGCACCCGGCGCAGGAAATTGTTCTTCATGCGCAGCACGTAGCGGCCCAGCTCGTCGAGGAAGGCGTCGTTGACCTGGTCCGGGTGGACGCCGAACTCCTGGCTGCCCGGCATGTCGTAGTTTTCGATGCGCAGCTTGATGAGGCTGTCGGCGAAGTCCTCGCGGAAGATGAACCGCACCGGGACCTGGGACTTGACCGACAGGGAAAGGAGGCCGCCGGTTTCGTCGGCCGTGCGCTCGGCCACCACCCACAGGCCGTTCTCGCGCAGGCCGTGCTGCAGGATCTCGGCCGCGTCGGCCGGCACCTGGAACCGGGTCTCGCCGTCCTTGTACAGGGAATAGGACAGGGTGACTTCCATCTCGCCCCGGGTCAGGGCCATGAGTTCCAGCCGCCCCAGCTTGAGCCCGGTGAGGGTCCCCACCTCGGGCAGGTCGTAGTCGAACTCGGTGTCGGGATCGACCACGTAGACCTGCTCCACCAGGTCGAGCAGGAAATCGTGCACGGCCCGCAGGCGCGCCACGGCCGCGCCGTGGTTGAGTTCCGCCAGGCCGTGGCTGCCGCTGTCGCGGGCCGTCTGCTGGCGCAGCGATTCCGCCTGTTTCCTGAGACTGTCCAGAATGCCCATGCCGCCCGCGCCTCGATTCCAACTGGTTGTTTTTTATGGATTAACAACCATTCCAGTTAGTATATACCAGCACCCGGCGGCCTCAATAACCCAACCGGATTAGCAGGCCGCCGCAAAACGGCCGGTGGCAGCGCGCGGGAACGCCCGCCCGCGGCGCAGGCGCGCAAGCGCTTGATTTCGCGGCCGCCCGGGCCGTCCCTGGAGGACGGGTGCGCTGCACGAGGGCGGAACGGCCCCGGCGCGGCGGCCCGGGCGGCGGCTCAGCCGTGTTCCTCCTCGTCCTCGGGCACCCGTTCCGTGCTGAGGTCGCCGCGGGTGGTGTGATACCACGCCTGGGGCTCCTCGCGCAGGATCTGGCCCAGCGCCGCCAGGTCCACGCGCGAGAGATGGCGCAGGCGGCCCTGGCCGCCGTCCTCCAGGGCCAGCAGCACGCTGCCGCTGTGTTCTGCCGCGTCCCAGTACAACGCATGCCCGGTCACTTTCTTCCACATGTCAGTCGTCCTCCTTCCGGCGCCGGCCGGTGGCCTTCTTGCCGGCCGCCTTTTTTCCGGCCGTCTTCTTTCCGCTGGTGGTCCTGCGCCTGGCGCCCCCGCCGTCCGTGGCCCTTCCGGTACCGCCGAGGAGCAGCATGAGCTCGTTCATGCGGCGCACGAAGCCCACCGGGTCGTCGAGCTGGCCGCCTTCGGCCAGCATGGCCTGGTCCAACAGCAGCAACGACCAGTCGGTGAAGCGGGCGGTGTCGGACTCCGCCGCCATGCGCTGCACCAGGGGATGGGCCGGGTTGATCTCCAGGGTGGGCCGGACTTCCGGCACCTCGTGGCCCGCCTGGCGCAGCAGCTTGTGCAGGCTCATGCCCATGTCGGTGCTCTCGACCACCAGGCAGGCGGGGGAGTCGGTGAGCCGGTGGCTGACCCGCACCGCCTTGACCCTGTCGCCCACGGCCTCCTCCAGGCGCTTGATCAGGTCGGCGTGCTGCTCCTGGGCCTCGGCCGCGGCCCGCTTCTCCTGCTCGTCCTCCAGCCGGCCCAGGTCCAGCTCGCCCTTGGCCACGTTCACCAGGCGCTTGCCCTGGTACTCGGTGAGATACGACATCATCCATTCGTCCACCCGGTCCCACAGGAGCAGGACTTCCACGCCCTTGCGCCGGAACACCTCCAGGTGGGGACTGTGACGCACCGCCGCCGGCGACTCGCCGATGAGATAGTAGATGTGCTCCTGCTCGGGCTTCATGCGCTCCAGGTAGTCGGCCAGGGTCACGCGCTGGGCCTCGTCCTCGTCCACGGTGGAGGCGAACCGCAGCAGGCCGGCGATGCGCTCGCGGTTGGCGGCATCCTCCGCCGGCCCTTCCTTGAGCACCCGGCCGAACTCTTTCCAGAAGGTGGCGTACTTGTCCGGCTCGTCCTTGGCCAGGTTCTCCAGCAGCCCCAGCACGCGCTTGACCGAGGCCGCGCGGATGGCGTCGATCTGGCGGTTGCGCTGCAGGATCTCGCGCGAGATGTTGAGGGGCAGGTCGTCGGAGTCCACCACCCCGCGCACGAAGCGCAGGTAGGCCGGCATGAGCTGCTCGGCATCGTCCATGATGAACACCCGGCGGACGTACAGCTTGATGCCGTAGCGCTTGTCGCGGTCGTAGAGATCGAACGGCGCGTGGCGCGGGAGGTAGAACAGCGTGGTGTAGGACTGGGTGCCTTCCACGTGGTTGTGCACCCAGGCCAGCGGCGGCTCGAAGTCATGGGCCAGGTGCTTGTAGAACTCGACGTACTCCTCGTCCTTGATCTCGCCGCGCGGCCGTGCCCACAGGGCCGAGGCACGGTTCACCGTCTCCCACTCGTCGCCGCCCGCCTTGCGCATGCGGACGGGCAGGGAGATGTGGTCCGAGTACTTGCGGATGACGGCGCGCAGGCGCATGGGGTCGAGAAACTCGTCCTCGCCCTCGCGCAGGTGCAGGGTGACGGTGGTGCCCCGCCGGGCCCGCTCGATGTTCTCCAGCGTGTAGCTGCCCTGGCCGTCGGAGGTCCAGCGCACGCCATGCTCCGGGCCGAGCCCGGCGCGGCGGGTCTCCACCGTGACCCGGTCGGCGACGATGAAGCTGGAGTAGAACCCGACCCCGAACTGCCCGATGAGCCGGGCATCCCTGGCCTCGTCGCCCGAGAGGCGTTCCAGGAACTGGCGGGTGCCGGAGCGGGCGATGGTGCCGATGTTGTCGATGACCTCCTGCCGGTTCATGCCGATGCCGTTGTCGGTCACCGAGAGGGTGCGCGCGTCGCGATCGATGTCCACCTCGATGGTGAGATCGGTGTCGCCCTCGTACAGGGCCTCGTCGGACAGGGCCTCGAAGCGCAGCTTGTCGCAGGCATCGGAGGCGTTGGAGATCAGCTCGCGCAGGAAGATTTCCTTGTTGGAGTACAGCGAATGGACCATGAGGTGCAGGAGCTGCCTGACCTCGGTCTGGAAATCGAGCGTTTCCCGGTGGGCCTCGACGGTCATCGTGTCCTCCCTTGCAGCCGATGGAAGCATTCTACACTTGGGGACCGGCGGCGGGATTTCAACCCGGCACCGGGTCCCCGGCCGGAGCGGCCGGGGCCGGATCCAGCCCGGTCATGGCCATGATGCGGGTGGCGATCTCCTCCACCGACAGGCCGGTGACGTCCAGGTGGTCGATGCCGGCGGCCCGGTACAGGGCCTCGGCCTGCTGTAGCTCGTAGCGGCACTGGCGCAGGGAGGCGTAGCAGCTCCCCGGCTGGCGGGCCTCGCGCAGGCGGTGCAGGCGCTCGGCGCTGAGGGTCAGCCCGAACAGGCACCGGCGGTGTGGGACCAGGGGCGGCGGCAGCGCCAGCCGCTCCAGGTCCTCCTCCACCAGCGGGTAGTTGGCGGCGAAGACGCCGTAGTGCAGCGCCAGGTAGAGACAGGTGGGGGTCTTGCCGCTGCGCGAGACCCCGACGAGAATGACGTCGGCCTGGTCGTAGCTCCGGGTGCCGGCGCCGTCGTCGTTGTGCAGGGCGAAGTTCACCGCCTCCATGCGGCGCTCGTAGGCCGCGGCCGCCATGCCATGGGTCTGGCCCACCGCCGGCTGCGGCGGGACCCCCAGCTCCCGTGCCAGCGGCTCCAGGAAGCTGCTCATGACATCCAGGAACAGGCAGTCGGCGGCCGCCACCTGCTGCCGCAGCGCCGGGTCCACCAGGGTGGCGAAGACCAGCGGGCGCAGGCCGGACGCCTTTCCCGCGGCCGCGATGGCCGCCCTCGCCTCCTGCGCCCGCCGGGACGAGTTGACGTAGCGAAGCGTGCGCTCCTCGAACTCCAGGCCGGAGAACTGGGTCAAAAGACTGCGGCCCACGGTCTCGGCGGTGATGCCGGTGCTGTCGGAGACGAAGAACACGGGGCGCCGGGCCATCGCTTCACTACACCACAAGTGGCGGACGGAGTCCATGGGAACGAAAGGCTGCCATCACGACCCAAAGGGGATAGGATGGGACCGTTGCCGGGAGGATGCGCCATGACCGATTACCTGCGCTGGTTCCACGAGCTGACCATCGACGACGTGCCCCAGGTGGGCGGCAAGAACGCCTCCCTGGGCGAGATGATCCGGGCCCTGTCGGCGAAGGGGGTGCACATCCCCGGCGGGTTCGCCACCACCGCCGCCGCCTACCGCGAGTTCCTGGCCCGCGACGGCCTCGACCGGCGCATCTACGCGGCGCTGGACGCCCTGGACATCGACGACGTGCAGGCGCTGTCGCGCACCGGTGCCGAGATCCGCGGCTGGATCGTCGCCACCCCGTTCCCGCCGGCGCTGGAAGACGCCCTGCGCAACGCCTACCGCAAGCTGGCCGACGAGTACGGTCCCGGGATCTCCTTCGCGGTGCGCTCCTCGGCCACGGCCGAGGACCTGCCCGAGGCCTCCTTCGCCGGCCAGCAGGAGACCTTCCTCAACATCCGCGGCGCGGACAACCTGCTCAACGCCATCAAGCATGTCTTCGCCTCCCTGTTCAGCGACCGGGCCATCGCCTACCGCGTCCATCACGGCTTCGACCACCGCCAGGTGGCCCTGTCCGCCGGCGTCCAGCGCATGGTGCGCTCGGACCTGGGCGCCAGCGGCGTGGCCTTCACCCTGGACACCGAGTCGGGCTTCGACGGCGTGGTGTTCATCACCGCCGCCTGGGGCCTGGGCGAGACCGTGGTCCAGGGCGCGGTCAACCCGGACGAGTTCTACGTGCACAAGGCGCTGCTGCGCCAGGGCAAGCGGCCCATCCTGCGCCGGACCCTGGGCAGCAAGGCCATCAAGATGGTCTACGGCGAGGCCCAGGCCCGGGGGCAGTCCACCGTGACCGTGGAGGTACCGCCCGGCGACCGGCGCCGCTTCGCCCTCGACGACGACGAGGTGCTGGAGCTGGCGCGCCAGTGCCTGGCCATCGAGGAACACTACGGCCGGCCCATGGACATCGAGTGGGCCAAGGACGGCATCGACAAGCAGATCTACATCGTCCAGGCCCGGCCGGAGACGGTGAAGAGCCGCGTCGACCGCAACGTGGTGGAACGCTACGAGCTCGGGCGGCGCGGGGAGATCCTGGCCCGCGGCCGGGCCATCGGCCAGCGCATCGGTGCCGGCCCCGCCCGGGTGGTGGCCGACGTGCGCGACATGCACCGGGTGCAGCCCGGCGACGTGCTGGTGACGGACATGACCGATCCCGACTGGGAGCCGGTGATGAAACGCGCCGCCGCCATCGTCACCAACCGCGGCGGGCGCACCTGCCACGCCGCCATCATCGCCCGGGAGCTGGGCATCCCGGCGGTGGTGGGCGCGGGCGACGCCACCCGGGCCATCGCGGACGGGCAGGAGGTGACGGTCTCCTGCGCCGAGGGCGACACCGGCTACGTCTATGCCGGCCGCCTGCCCTTCGAGATCCACCGCGTCAACATGGAGTCCATGCCGCCGCTGCCGGTGAAGATCATGATGAACGTGGGCAACCCCGACCGCGCCTTCGACTTCCAGTTCCTGCCCAGCGAGGGCGTGGGCCTGGCGCGGCTGGAGTTCGTCATCAACCGCACCATCGGGATCCACCCCAAGGCCCTGCTGGGCTACGCCCAGCAGCCGCCGGAGGTGCGCCGGGCCATCGACGAGCGCGCCGCGGGCTACGCCGACCCGGTGTCGTTCTACGTGGACAAGCTGGCCGAGGGCATCGGGACCATCGCCGGGGCCTTCTGGCCCCGGCCGGTGATCGTGCGCCTGTCCGACTTCAAGTCCAACGAGTATGCCAACCTCATCGGCGGCGCCGCCTTCGAACCGCGCGAGGAGAACCCCATGCTGGGCTTCCGCGGCGCCTCGCGCTACGTCTCGGAGGCGTTCCGCGACTGCTTCGAGCTGGAATGCCGGGCGGTGAAGAAGGTGCGCGGCGAGATGGGCCTGGCCAACGTGGAGGTGATGATCCCCTTCGTGCGCACCGTGGAGGAGGCCCGCGCCGTGGTGGAGCTGCTGGCGGCCAACGGGCTCGAGCGCGGCGAGGACGGCCTGCGGGTGATCATGATGTGCGAGATCCCGTCCAACGCCTTGCTGGCGGAGGCGTTCCTGGAGCACTTCGACGGCTTTTCCATCGGCTCCAACGACCTCACCCAGCTCACCCTGGGCCTGGACCGGGACTCGGGCCTGGTGGCGGAGCTGTTCGACGAGCGCAACCCGGCGGTCAAGGCCCTGCTGGCCCGGGCCATCGGCGCCTGCCGCGAGGCCGGCAAGTACGTGGGGATCTGCGGCCAGGGGCCGTCCGACCACCCGGACCTGGCCCGCTGGCTGGTGGACCAGGGCATCACCAGCCTGTCGCTCAACCCGGACACCGTGGTGGAAACCTGGCTCTACCTGGCGGACGCCGGTTGACCGGGGCCGGCCCCGGGCGCCGCGGGGCAGCCGCCGGGAGGCCCGTGTCCCGCCCCGGCGTTCAGCCGGTGGCGGCGCTGCCGGTGCCCTGCTCGAACACGGCCCGGGCCGCGGGCAGCGCCGCGCCCTTGTCGATGGGCGCGCCCAGTTGGGACAGCACCGCCTCCAGCGATTCCAGGCAGTATTCCACGTTGCGCCGGTTGCAGGCGTGGCCCATGAGGCCGATGCGCCACACCTTGCCGGCCAGCGCGCCGAGGCCGGCGCCGATCTCGAGGTCGAACTCCTCGAGCAGGCGGCCGCGCACCGCGGCGTCGTCCACGCCCTCGGGGATGGTGACGCTGTTGAGCTGGGGCAGGCGGTGGGCCTCGTCCACCACGAAGGACAGCCCCATGGCCTCGAGCCCGGCGCGCAGGGCGGCGTGGTGGTGGGCATGGCGGGCCCAGGCGTTCTCCAGGCCCTCCTCCTTCAGGATCAGCAACGCCTCGTGCAGGGCGTAGAGGCTGTTGATGGGCGCCGTGTGGTGATAGGCCCGCTTGCCCTCGCCGCCCCAGTAGCCCATGACCAGGTTGAGGTCCAGGAACCAGCTCTGCACCGCCGCGGTACGCGAACGCACGCGCTCCGCGGCCCGCTCGCTGAAGCTCACCGGCGACAGGCCGGGCGGCGCCGACAGGCATTTCTGGGTGCCCGAGTACACGGCGTCGATGCCCCACTCGTCTACCTTGAGCGGGATCCCGCCCAGCGAGGTCACCGCATCCACGATCACCAGGCAGTCGTGCTCGTGGGCCAGGCGGGTGAGGGTCTCGGCGTCGGAACGGGCGCCGGTGGAGGTCTCGGCATGGACGAAGGCCAGCACCTTGGCCTCGGGATGGGCCTTGAGCGCGGCCTCCACCTTGTCCGGGTCCACCGGGGCGCCCCACTCATCCTCCACCACCACCGCCTTGCCGCCGCAGCGGTGGACGTTCTCCTTCATGCGCCCGCCGAAGACGCCGTTGATGCAGACGATGACGGTGTCGCCCGGCTCCACCAGGTTGACGAAGCAGGTCTCCATCCCGGCCGAGCCCGGGGCCGAGACGGGGAAGGTGAGGGCATTGCCCGTCTGGAAGGCGTAGCGCAGCAGGTCCTTGAGCTCGTCCATCATGGCCACGAAGGCCGGGTCCAGGTGGCCGATGGTGGGGCGGGCCATGGCCGCCAGCACCCGCTCGCTGACATCGGAAGGGCCGGGCCCCATGAGGGTGCGCCGGGGGGCAACGAAGGATCCGCTGCTCATGACGATACCTGCTCCGGTGTTGTGATCTCGGGCCGAGGGCGGCCAAAAACGGCCGCCAGTATAGCCCATGGCGCCGCGTGGTCGACCACACGGGTTCTGTGGGATCTCACCCAGGAGACGTTTTCGCGGTAAACTTGCGCCCCGTTTGATTTCACCACCGGAGACGACTCGTGAGCGACACGCCCCTGCCCCTCGTCCTGGCCCCGGAAGCCCTGGAGGCGGCCCGCACCGGCGACGGCGTGGTGCTGGTGGACGCAGGCAGCCCGGAGAGTTACGTCAAGCAGCATCTGCCGGGAGCGGTGTTCCTGGAGTACGCCTGGATCGTGGACCGCGATCCCCCGCGCATGGGCCTGCTGCCGCCGCCGGAACAGATCGCCCGGGTGCTGGGCGCCCTGGGCATCACGCCCGGGACCCATGTCATCGCCTACGACGACGAGGGCGGCGGGCGCGCTGCGCGGCTGCTGTGGACCCTGGACGTCATCGGCCACCGCGGCTTCTCCCTGCTGGACGGGGGCCTGCAGGCCTGGGCCGGCGAGGGCCGGCCGCTGGAGAACACCATCCGCGTGCCCCAGCCGGCGGCCTACCCGGTGCCCGCAGTCTCCGGTCAGGGCGTGGCCACGCGGGCGGACATCCTGGCCCGCCTGGACGACCCGGAACTGGCGCTGCTGGATGCGCGCTCGGAGGCCGAGTACAGCGGGCGCAAGGCCCTGGCCCGGCGCGGCGGGCACATCCCGCGGGCGGTGCACTACGAGTGGACCCGGGCCATGGATCGCGACCGCCACCTGCGCCTGCGGCCGGCGGAGACCCTGCGCCAGGAGCTGGCCGCCCTGGGCATCACCCCGGACAAGGAGGTGGTGACCTACTGCCAGAGCCACCACCGCTCCGCGCTCAGCTACATCGTGCTCAAGTGGCTGGGTTTTCCGCGGGTGCGCGGTTATCCCGGGTCCTGGTCCGACTGGGGCAACGCCGCCGACACGCCGGTGGAAACCTGAACGGGGACGCCGCTTCTCCCGGCGCCGCCGCGGGAACGGGTTCAGCCCCCGTCCAGCGGCCGCACGACACCGGTGACGATGCCGAGGATCTCCACCTCCTCGTTGCGCAGGCGGATGGGAGGTATGCGGGGGTTGGCCGGCTGCAGGCGGATCCCGTCGCGTTCCACGTAGAACTTCTTCAGCGTCACCCGTTCGCCGTTGATGAGCGCCACCACCGACTGGCCGTTCTCGGCGGTCTCGCGCTTCTCCACCACGATGATGTCGCCGTCCTGGATGTTGTCGTCCACCATGGAGTGGCCGCGCACGCGCAGGGCATAGGTGTTGCGCCGCACCATGTTGGCCGGCACCCGCACCCGCTCGTCGTCGGCGCACAGGTCCACGGGCAGGCCGGCCTGCACCCGGCCCAGCAGGGGCACCTCCACCAGAGTCTCCGCCACCGCCTCGCAGGCCGAAAGGGGAGACAGCCACACGGGGCGGTTTTGCTTTGGAATCAGGTAACTGACCGGCATGATTCAAGTTCTTTCTGAGATATGTACGCCAACCATAATATATTCCGGGTCTCCTCACAACGGCCCATGCACCGGGCGGGACGATCTGGGATAATCCGCCGCCATGAATGCCTCCCCACGGGGCCCGCGGGGCCTGCTCATCGTCGTTCTGGCCACCATCCTGGGCCTGGCCGCCGGGGCC
>JALSIK010000231.1 GCA_026990045.1 Chromatiales bacterium
GGCTACGGACCTGGAGGCCGCGCCACGGTGAAAGTGGTCGCGGCCTTAAATTTTTGTGCGCCGCCGGGCGGCGCGCGGTGCGAGGAGACGATCTGGTGAGCAAGCGACGCGTGGTGGTGACGGGCCTGGGCCTGGTGTCGCCGGTGGGCCTCAACGTGAAGGAGGCCTGGGACAACATCCTGGCCGGGCGCAGCGGCATCGGCCCCATCACCCATTTCGACGTCTCGGCCTTTCCGGTCCGCTTCGGCGGTTCGGTGCGCGGCTTCGATCCCACCGCCTACATGCCGGAGAAGGACGTCCGCAAGATGGACACCTTCATCCAGTACGGCATCGCGGCGGCGGCGGAGGCGGTGGCCGACGCCGGGCTGGAAGTGACCGAGGACAACGCCGAGCGCATGGGCGTCGCCATCGGTTCCGGCATCGGCGGCCTCGGCACCATCGAGCGCAACCACGAGGCCTACGCCAAGGGCGGGCCGCGCAAGCTGTCGCCGTTTCTCATCCCGGCCGCCATCATCAACATGATCTCGGGCCACGTCTCCATCCGCTACGGCATGAAGGGGCCCAACATCGCCCTGGTCACCGCCTGTGCCACCGCCACCCACAGCATCGGCGACGCCGCCCGCATCATCGAGTACGGCGACGCCGACGTGATGCTGGCCGGCGGGGCGGAGATGGCCACGACCCCGCTGGGGCTGGGCGGCTTCGCCGCGGCCCGCGCCCTGTCGCGCCGCAACGACGACCCGGAAACGGCCAGCCGGCCCTGGGACGCCGAGCGCGACGGCTTCGTGCTGGCCGACGGCGCCGGGGTGGTGGTGCTGGAGGAGTACGAGTTCGCGCGCCGGCGCGGCGCCCGCATCTACGCCGAGGTCATCGGCTACGGCATGAGCGGTGACGCCTACCACATGACCGCGCCCTCGGAGGGCGGCGAGGGGGCCTGCCGCTGCATGCAGGCGGCGCTGAAGAACGCCGGCGTCGATCCGGAAGCGGTGGACTACATCAATGCCCACGGCACCTCCACCCCGGCCGGCGACAAGGCCGAGGTGCTGGCGGTCAAGCGCGCCTTCGGCGATCATGCCTACAAGCTGGCCATGAGTTCCACCAAGTCCATGACCGGCCACCTGCTGGGCGCGGCCGGCGGCGTGGAGGCGGTGTTCACGGTGCTGTCCATCCGTGACCAGGTGGCCCCGCCCACCATCAACATCCAGACGCCCGACCCCGAGTGCGATCTGGACTTCGTGCCCGGCAGCGCACGGGAGATGAAGATCGATGTGGCGCTGTCCAACTCCTTCGGCTTCGGCGGCACCAACGGCACCCTGGTGTTCTCGCGCCTGCGCTGAGCCCCGCCGCCGGGGCGCGCCGGCATGAACCTGCCGCAGCCGGCGGCCGGTCCCGGCGTCACGGCGGTGGCCGCGCCGCCCGACCTGCTGGCCCTGCACCGCCTCGATCCCCGGCGCTACCCGGTGCTGCTGGAGAGCTGCGCCGCCCCGGCCGCCGCCGGCAGCGCCACCGCCCGCCACGACCTGCTGCTGGCCGCGCCCGGCACCCGCCTGACGCTGCACGGTGACGGCACCCTCACCCTGGACGGGCGGGCCCTGCCCGGCGCCGGCTTCCTCGACACCCTGGACCGGCTCTGGGCCCGGGCCCGCCGGCCGGCGCCCCCCGGCGCCGCCGGGCTGCCCTTCGCCGGCGGCTGGTTCCTGTTCCTGGGCTACGAGCTGGCGGCCGAGGCGGAGCCGGGCCTGCGCCTGCCCCCGGCGCCCGGCGGCCTGCCCGTGGCGGAGGCCGTGCGCATGCACGGGGCGGTGGTGCGCGACCGCCTCACCGGCGAAACCTGGCTGGTGGACGACGGCCTGGCGCCGGAGGAGCGCGCCGCCATCCTGGCCGACCTGGAGCGGGCGGTGCCGGGGGACGACCCGCCGCCGCCGGCGGCGGCCTGGGACGAGGCCCCGGCCCGCGACTACCTGCGCGCGGTGGAGCGCATCCGCCGCTACATCCGCGACGGCGACGTGTTCCAGGTCAACCTGGCCCGGCCGTGGCGGGCGCGGCTGCCGGGCCTGGACCATGCCGCCGTCTGCGCCCTGTACCGGCGCCTGCGCCGGGCCAACCCCGCGCCCTTCGCCGCCCTGGCCCGGCTGTCGGCGGGCACCGTGCTGTCCTCCTCGCCCGAGCGCCTGGTGCGGGTGCGCGGCGACCGGGTGGAGACCCGGCCCATCGCCGGCACCCGCCCGCGCGGGCGCGACGCCGCCAGCGACGGCGCCCTGGGCCGGGAGCTGCTGGCCCATCCCAAGGAGCGCGCCGAGCACGTCATGCTCATCGACCTGGAGCGCAACGACCTGGGCCGGGTGTGCGTGCCGGGCACGGTGGAGGTGAACGAGTTCATGACCCTGGAGTCCTACGCCCACGTCCACCACATCGTCTCCAACGTGCGCGGGCGCCTGCGCGCGGGCATCACCCCGGCGCAGGTGATCCGGGCGGTGTTTCCCGGCGGCACCATCACCGGCTGTCCCAAGGTGCGCTGCATGGAGATCATCGCCGAGCTGGAAGGGGAGGGGCGCGGGGCCTACACCGGCTCGCTGGGCTACCTGGGTCACGACGGGCGCATGGATCTCAACATCCTC
>JALSIK010000232.1 GCA_026990045.1 Chromatiales bacterium
CGTGGCCGGCGAGGTGCGCGACCGCATGGCCGTCTACCCGCCCGAGGGCCCGTGGAACAAGCCCGGGCCGCCGGGCAGCCGCTGGTACCAGCGGCACTTCGGCCCCCGGTGGCGCCGCCGCGACGGTTCCATCGGCGGCCGCAACACGTCTGAGAAGTTGCAGAAGTCGTGGCTGGTGGACATCTCCCGCCTGCCGCGCGTGGTCACGGCCGAGGTATGGACCGGCGTGAGCTACGCGCCGCGCGTGCAAATGGAGGGCGCGCAGGCGGAATTCCACCGCCGGCGCGGCTGGAAGACGGACGTGATGGTGGTGCGCGAGTACGCGCGCGAGCGGCTGCCGCGCGTGCTCGACGAGGTGGCCGGGGAGGGATGACATGCCGAAGTGGGTTGTTGCCGCCGCCCGCAACCTGCCAATTGCGGACACCGACCGCGCCTGGGACGGCCCAGGTACCAGGCGCCGTGTGCTCCGCTGGGCCGGCTGGCCGGACAGCCCACAGCCGGCCCGCGCCCGCCGGGCGTTCCTGGTCTACGACGCGGAGAACCCCGAGCTCGCCGGCTCGTACAAGCTGCCCTTCGCCGACGTGGTGGACGGGCGGCTCATGGCCATCCCCTCGGGCCTTCGTGCCGCTGCCTCGCGGCTGCCGCAGGCGGACATCCCCCCTGCCGTGCGCGCCCGCGCCCGCGCCGTGCTCGACGGCTACTTCCGCCGCATGGAGCGGGCGAAGGTCAAGGCCACGGTGGGGCTGTGGGACGAGCTGGCCGGGATGCCGGAGGTGCTGGTCCTGGGTGTGCCCTTCGGCGGCCCGGGCGAGGGGGATGTGGACGCGCAGGGGGAGCGGTTCACGCCGGAGACGGACATCTGGCTGTCTCCCGGCGACGTGGTGCCGCTGACCTACTTCCACGGCCTCGACGAGCCGCGGCCGGAGCCGGTGGGCGCTGCCAGGTACGAGTACGCCGACGAGCGCGGACACTGGTTCCGCGCCCGGGTGGACACCGCCCACCCGCTTGCGCGCCGGGTGGTGGCCGCGCTGGAGGCCGGGGGTGCCGTGCGCGCGTCCACGGGCTCGGCGGTCCACCTGGTGCGGCTTGACGATACGCGGACGAACATCCTCGTCTGGCCGGTTGCCGAGCTGGCGGTCTTCGACGTGGACGAGGTCGCAGGGAGGGTGCCGGCCAACGATTACGCGGTTGTGCTGCCCGCCAAGGGCGGCGGCGTCCAGGGGGTGCGCATTGGAGGCGCACCGGACGGCGACGCGGCGCGGGCGGAGGAGTTGAACGGGCGTTCTACACACGACGGAGGTGACACCATGAGCGATGTTGAGACCCGCACCGACGAGGTGCGCGAGGAGCAGGCTGTGGCCGCCAAGGCCGAGCAGCCCGACGAGGGCGTGCCGGCCGGCGGCACGACCGAGACGATGGCGGTGGACGTGGAGGCGGTAGTCAAGGCCGCTGTGGAGGAGGCGGTCAAGGCCGCCCGGGCTGAGTTCGAGCAGGCGCTTGCGGCCCGGGCGGAGCAGCAGACCACCGCTGAGCCGGCCCGGGCCGTGCAGGTGCAGGTGGCCGTGAAGCGCGCGCGGCCGTGGCTGATTGAGGACGAGGCCGCGGTCACGCGCGGCATTCGCGCCCTGGCCGACCGCGCTGCCCGGGTGGTCTACCTGCCGCTGACCAAGGGCGAGTTCGAGGCGCGGTTCAAGGCGCTGGCTGAGGGCACGGACACTGCCGGTGGCTATCTGGTGCCGGTCGAGCAGTCGCGGATGCTCATCGAGCTGCTCACCGCGCGCTCGGTAGTGCGCCGCGCGGGCGCTACCGTGTTGCCGATGGCCTCGGACACGCTGGAGATCCCGACCCAGACCGGCGGGGCCACGGCCTACTGGACCGCGGAGAACGCGGCCATCACGGCCAGCCAGCAGACCTTCGGCCGGGTCACGCTGGTGGCCAAGAAGCTCGCGGCGCTCACCCAGATGAGCCGCGAGCTGGTCGAGGACTCGGACCCGGCCGTGGAGGCCATTGTCCGCGAGGACCTGGCCCGCGTGCTCGCCCTGGCCGAGGACCTGGCCTACCTGCGGGGCGACGGCACCGGCGGTCAGCCCACCGGCATCCTGAACATCACGGGCGTGACCGTGACCCAGCTCGGCACAGGCAACGGCGCCACGCCCACCTTCGACGACCTGGCGGATGCTGTCTACCGGCTGGACGCGGCTGATGCCCCGATGGACCGCCGCGCGTGGGTGGTTCACCCGCGGACGGTGAACACCCTGCGCAAGATCAAGGACGCGAACGGCGAGTACATCTGGTCCAACCCCGCTGCGCCAGGCGACCCGCCGACGGTCTGGGGCTACCCAGTGCTGACCACCACGCAGATTCCCATCAACCTCACGGTCGGCACTGCCACCAACGCCTCGGAAATCTACCTCGCCGCGTGGCGCGAGGCGCTGGTGGGCCAGCGGCGGGCCATCGAGCTCCGGGCCAGCGACGTGGCCGGCACCGCGTTCCAGAACGACCAGGTGTGGGTGCGGGCCACGATGCGGGTGGACTTCAACGTCCGCCACGTCGAGAGCTTCCAGGTGCTCACCGGCGTGCTGCCGTAATCGGCGGGAGGTGAGACATGGCGAAGC
>JALSIK010000233.1 GCA_026990045.1 Chromatiales bacterium
GCGGGAGTACCTGGAGGGGGCCTTGTCGGTGTTGCCGGAGGATGCCAAGCCGCAGTTTCACGCCGCGGTGCTTGGTGTTCTGGGGATGGTGGCCCATGATGAGGGGGAGTATTCGCGCGCCCTGGAGCTGCTTGAGCGTGCCAATGGGATTGAGGCCCGGTTGTACCCAGCCAGTTCCTTGCGCATTCCCACTTTGTTTTATCTGGGGCGTGTGCGTCATGTGCTGGGTCGCGTGGAGGGGGCGCGGGCGGCGTACCGGGAGGCGCTGGCGCTGGCGCGGGAGGTGAACCCGGGTGCGGTGGCGAAGGTGGAGGGGGACCTGTCGCGGCTGGAGGCGGGGCGACCGCCGGCGCCGTCGGTCGCGGGGGTGCGGCACCGGTTGGTGCGGTGAAGGCCGGCCGGGCCGCAACGGCGCCACATCCTGTAGAATCGGCGCCGTGTCCCGTCCCGCCAGCCACATGACCCGCGGCCGCTGAGGCCATGGCCCGCAAGCCCACCCGCAAGCGCCGCCGCCGGCCCGGCACGCCCCGCCGTGGCGCGGCCCGCCGCCGTGCCGGGCGCCGGGGCCGCCGGTCCTGGCTGCGGCACTGGAAGCGCGCGTCGGCGCTGCTGCTGGCGGCCGCCGCGGCCTGGACCGTGTACCTGGACGTCACCATCCGCACCGCCTTCGAGGGCAAGCGCTGGGCCCTGCCGGCCCACGTCTACGCGCGGCCGCTGGAGCTCTACGAGGGCGCGCCGCTGGCCGAGGCCGATTTCCGGCTGGAGCTCAAGCGCCTGGCCTATCGCCCGGCCTACATTCCGGAGCAGCCCGGCACCTACAGCCACAGCGGGTCCACCTGGGTGGTGCACACGCGCGGCTTCGACTTCTGGGACGGCACCGAGCCGCCGCGCATCGTGCAGGTGCGCCTGGGCGATGGCCGGGTGCAGCGGCTCACCGACGCCGGCGGCCGGGCGGTGGACCTGGTGCGCCTGGACCCCATGTTCATCGGCGGCATCTACCCGGCCCACCACGAGGACCGCGTGCTGGTGCAGCTCGAGGAGGTGCCGCCGCTGCTGGTGGAGGCCCTCATCGCGGTGGAGGACCGCAAGTTCCGCCGTCACCACGGCATCGACCTGCGCGCCATCGCCCGCGCGGCGTGGGCCAACCTGCGCGCCGGCGCCGCGGTGCAGGGCGGCAGCACGCTCACCCAGCAGCTGGTGAAGAACTTCTTCCTGTCCAACGAGCGCAGCCTGTGGCGCAAGGCCAACGAGGCGGTGATGGCGCTGCTGCTGGAGCTGCACTACGACAAGGACGAGATCCTGGAGGCCTATCTCAACGAGGTCTACCTAGGCCAGCAGGGCAAGCGCGCCATCCACGGCTTCGGCCTGGCCAGCCGCTTCTACTTCGACAAGCCGGTGGGCGAGCTGGACCTGGCCGAGATCGCCACCCTGGTGGCCCTGGTGCGGGGCCCGGGCTACTACGATCCGCGCCGCCACCCCCGGCGCCTGCGCCAGCGGCGCGACCGCATCCTGGCCCTGCTGGCCGAGCGGGGCGTGGTGGCGCCGGCGGACGCGGCCGCGGCCCGCGCCCGCCCGGTGCGGGTGGTGGCGGACCCGCCCCACGGCATCACGCCCTACCCGGCGTTCATGGACCTGGTGCGGCGCCAGCTCCGGCGCGACTACCGCGACGAGGACCTCACCAGCGAGGGCCTGCGCGTGTTCACCACCCTGGACCCGGTGGTGCAGGCGCGGGCCGAGGCCGCGGTGGCGGCCCAGGTGGCGGCCCTCGACCGGGCCCGCGGCCTGGACGGGCGGCTGCAGGCCGCGGTGGTCGTGACCTCCACCACCGGCGGCGAGGTCCTGGCCCTGGTGGGCGGGCGCGATGCGCGTTTCGCCGGTTTCAATCGCGCCCTGGACGCGCGCCGGCCCGTGGGCTCGCTCATCAAGCCGGTGGTGTATCTCACGGCGCTGGCCGAGGGCGGCTACACCCTGGCCGCCCCGGTGGACGACAGCCCCATCCGCATCGGCGGGCCCGGCGGCGAGGAATGGGTGCCGGCCAACTACGATCACGTCTCCCACGGCGAGGTTCCCCTGTTCGTGGCCCTGACCCGCTCCTACAACCAGGCCACCGTGCGCCTGGGCATGGCCCTGGGGGTGAAGCGGGTGGCGGCCATGCTCCGCCGCCTGGGCCTGGAGCGCGAGGTCCCGGCCTGGCCCTCGCTGCTGCTGGGCGCGGTGGCCATGAGCCCGGAGGAGGTGGCGGCGGTGTACCAGACCTTCGCCGCCGGCGGCTTCCGCAGCCCGCCGCGCGCCATCCGCGAGGTGCTGGATGCCCGCGGCGAGCCGCTCAAGCGCTTCCCCCTGGACGTGGAGCAGGCGGTGGACCCGGCCGCGGTGGCCCTGCTCAACTCGGCCCTGCGCGAGGTGATGCGCCACGGCACCGGCCGCGCGGCCCGGCAGTGGTTCGCGCCGGCCGGCGGCTTCGCCGGCAAGACCGGCACCACCGACGACCTGCGCGACTCCTGGTTCGCCGGCTTCGGTCGCCGCCACCTGGCGGTGGTGTGGCTGGGGCGCGACGACAACGCCCCCATCGGCCTGTCGGGGGCGGCCGGCGCGC
>JALSIK010000234.1 GCA_026990045.1 Chromatiales bacterium
CCCGTCCCGTGCCTCTCCCTGCCGCCAATGGTGGCACAGCCAAGCAGGCATGGGAAAGGGCCGGATGCGACCCCGGCCCTTCCAGCCGCGCAGGGCGGCACCGCCCGGCGATGCCGCCGGACAGGCATTCAGCCCTTCCAGTCCTCGATGACGATCTTGTCCCCGGACCTGCGCACCACCAGCTTCTGGCCCTCGCGCCAGCCCAGCTCCTCCACCACCCCCTTGGGCAGCGTCAGGTAATAGGTGTAGGTCCCCGTCATGCCCAGCTTGCGCACGTTGCGAGGCCCCCGCCGCTTTTTCTGGATTCCAGCCATGTTCGCGTCTCCCCCGGCCCGGCCCTTCCACGATGTCCTATATAGCATACTATATAGTTAGCTATATAGGATACTATGTACTATACTACATAGCCTGCTATATAGTATAGCCCGCGCCGTGCCGGAAGGCACCCATGAAAAACGGCGGACAGAAGCCCGCCGTCTCCCACCGGATGGGCACCGGGGACGGTATCCCGGAGCGCTCAGTACACCAGCGCCCGGGCCAGGAACACCATGGCCAGGAAAAAGCCGAACAGGCCCGCAAACAGCCACCCCATGGTCCGCTTCACCGCCGCATCAGACTGGTTGCTCATCACACAATCTCCTTGGATTTTCAGTCAAAAAACCTCAGCCGGCCCACCGGCCGGCCCGGCGAGCGGAATAAATCTTAGTGAAATACTTGGAAATTGGACAATGGAGCCTGTTGATGGCGGGATAAGCAGCTTTTCTGCCTCATGTGCCGGGACCGCCCGCCCCGGGCTGCGCCAATCCCCGGAACAGCCCCAGGATCCGGCGCACCGGCCCTTCGAAAGTGAACAGCCACAGGGGCACGGGGACATGCGCCTGTTCCTGCTCCCCCGCCCGGAAGCGGGTCCGCCGTACCGTCCTGCCGTCCTCCTCGAGGCTCACTGACAGGTCGAGGTCAAGGTAATAGTCGAAATTGCCCCCCCACTGGTCGACGTCGATATCACACGACTCGATGGTCACGCGCAACCGGGTCCAGGACCCCGCCCCGGGAACCGCTGCCACCACTTTCACCGGCCGCACCGCCTCCGGCAGCCGTTGCCGGAGCTGCACGGCAATCTCCTCCGCCGCCTCTGCACACACCTCAGGGTACGGGCCGCCCCGGGCCCCGTCCGCCAGTTCCACCCCCTCCAGCACCACCACGGGGGCGCGGGGACTCCAGCCCGCCCCCCCGCCGGGCACCGCACTGCAACCGGCCGCAACCAGGCCCGCGACCACGGCGACCGCCACCCGCCGCCGCCCCGCCCTGTCCCTTCCGCACCGGCCGCTCCACGCGCTCATGGGCATCGCCTCCCCGCAACCCTGATATGAAACAAGTATGGCCCAGCCCGGTCACGCCACAAGGGGGCGCCGATGCATCCTTCGCCAAGCGGTGCCGGAATCCAGCCACCGTACAACGGAACGCCGAATCTTCCCGCACCGGCCGGGCCTCGCCGGGCAGCACCTGGGCGTGCTGCACACGCGGTCGGGTCGTCAGGTGACGGGCGCCAGAAACCCCATCGGCCTCGAGGATTGGCGCTCCTTGGCCCTGGCTTCCTCCTGCAATCCCTCCAGCAACGCTTCCGGCGTGACCTCCTCCCCCGTCACCCGCAGTCGCCGCAGCACCGTCGCGAAGTCCCCGATGGCCAGGTCGTGCAGGGCCCCCAGGCCCCGGAGGATCTCGCCCGGGACGTCGCGGGAGGCCACGCCGTGTGCGGCCAGCAGCTCCAGCGCCGCCCGGTGGACCTGTTCGGGGCGCAGCGGATGGAAGTCGATGCGCAGGTCGAACCGGCGCAGGGAGGCCTGGTCGAGCCGGTCCCGCAGGTTGGTGCAGGCGATGAACGTCCCGCGAAAGCGCTCCATGGCCACGAGCAGCTCGTTGACCTGGGTCACCTCCCAGCTGCGCACGGCATTGCGTCGGTCCTGCAGAAAGCTGTCGGCCTCGTCGAGCAGCAGCACCGCATCCTCCTGCTCCGCCTCCTCGAACATGGCCGCGATGTTGTGCTCGGTCATGCCGACCCAGGGACTCAGGATCTCCGAGGCCCGCCGCACCAGCAGCGGCCGCGAGACGGCGTCGGCCAGGTGACGGGCGAATGCGGTCTTGCCCGTCCCCGGCGGTCCGGCGAGGCACATGCGCGCCGCCGGGCTGCGGGCGATGCCGGCGACCAGGGACGCCAGCGGCCGGCTGGTGTTGACGTAATCCAGGCTGTAGGACAATCCCTCCGGCTGGCTGGACACCGGCGGCGGGGGCAGACCCATGGCACGCAGGTTCGACTCCAGAGCGCGCTCCAGGGCCTCGCTCCCGGCCTGTTCCGACACACCGAGGTTGCGCGCGACCCGGCCGAGGCTGGCGATGTGGGCGGGAGTCAGGGCCGGGTACCGCGACAGCCGCTCCAGCCACTCATCCGGCGGGGCGTGCTTGCCCAGCGCCTTGCGCAACAGATCCAGCCGCACCGGCGCGGGCGGCACCGGCACGCGCACCAGGCAGGTGAAGCGCCTCAGGTGGGCGGAGTCGATGTGTCCGATCTCGTTGGCCGTCCAGATGGTGGGCGCGGGGG
>JALSIK010000235.1 GCA_026990045.1 Chromatiales bacterium
AGCTCCGTTTTCGTCCCCGTTCCCGCCATGTCCCACCGCCCCCGCAAGCGCTTCGGCCAGAACTTCCTGCACGATCCGGGCGTGATCCGGCGCATCACCGAGGCCATCGCCCCCCGCCCCGGCGAGGCCATGGTGGAGATCGGGCCCGGTCAGGGCGCCCTCACCTGCGAGCTGCTGCCCCGCCTCGGCAGGCTGGACGTGGTGGAGCTGGATCGGGATCTCGTCCGCCCCCTGGCCGAGCGCTGCGGCAGCCTCGGCGAGCTGCGCATCCACCAGGCCGACGCCCTGAAGTTCGACTTCCGCCCCCTGGCGCCAGGCCCCCATGCCCTGCGGGTGGTGGGCAACCTGCCCTACAACATCTCCACCCCCCTGCTGTTCCACCTCATCGATCAGATCGGGATCATCCGCGACATGCACTTCATGCTGCAGAAGGAAGTGGTGGAACGCCTGGTGGCCCGGCCCGGCAGCCACGCCTGGGGACGGCTGGCGATCATGGTCCAGTACCACTGCGCCACCGAGATGCTGTTCACCGTGGGCCCCGGCGCCTTCCGCCCGGCGCCGAAGGTGGAATCGGCGGTGGTGCGGCTGGTGCCCCACGACACCCCGCCGGTGGACGTGGACGCGGCGCGCCTGAAGCGGGTGGTGGCCCAGGCCTTCGCCCACCGGCGCAAGACCCTGCGCAACAACCTGCGCGGCCTCCTCGAACCCGAGGCCATCGCCGCCCTCGGCATCGACCCCGGCCTGCGCCCGGAACGCCTCACCCTGGAACAGTTCGCCGCCCTGGCCCGGGCCCTCGACGGGCAGGAGCGAGGGTCGGGGGACGAGGGACAAGGGTAGGAGAAGCGCCCCCTCGCCGCGATTCCCGACCGACCTCACACGCCCGGATTCAACTCCGCCGCCCCCGGGCCGCTATTACCGGTATCGACCGACACCGGATCCCGCCGTCATGGATGCCGACGACCACAACGCCCTGCTGCTGTTCCGGGTCGGCCCGGTGTGCTGCTGCGCGCCGAGCCGGCCGGTGGCGGCCGTGGTCACGCCGCCGCCCCTGCACCGGCCGCCGGGCGCCGACGCCCTCCATCCGGGCGTCTTCCGCCATGTCAGCGGCCTGGTGCGGGTGCTGGATCTGCGCATCGGCTTCGGCACCCCCGCGGAGGACAACGCCGCCTCGCGGATCATCGTCGCCGACGTGGCCGGCGCGCCCACCGGCTTTGCGGTGGACGAAATCCTCGACGTGCTGGCCTGGCCGGAGGAAGGCTGGGGAAACCTGCCGCCCCTGGTGCCGCGCCGCCTGTTCCGCGGCACCCTCGAACACGGAGGCCGGCTATACCTCTACACGGAATTCGCCCGCCTGAACGGCATCGACGCGCCGGGGATCCTGCACGGCTACCTGCAAGGCCTCGACCGCCCCGCCACCTCTGCATCGGTGGCGGCCGCCGCTGACACGCCCCCCTCGCCCGCGCCGGCAGGCGCGCCTCCCGACCCCTCCGCCACGGCAACGGACAGACGCCCGGCGGCTGCCCGCCCGGCCGAACCGCGGTCCGTCCCTGCCGAACGCCCTGCGGCACCAGCCCGCCCCTCCGCCGTGCCGGCGCCGACCCGCAACCGATCGCGCGCCCCCGCCGAAGGGGAGCGCACCGCCCGCCCGGCACCGCAGCGCCCGCCCGAACGGCCGCGAACCCCGGCGCCGGCCGTGCCCCACCGGCCGACTCCCTCGCGGCCGGCCCCGTCTCCCCCTGTCGCCAGCCGGCCTCGGCCGACCGGCACGAATACGCCTGCACCCCGAACCCATACTGATAGCAAGCACTCACCATCATCCCCTTCGCCGCCGAGCAGACAGCCCGCTCCCCCGCCGGAAAGCGCCTCGGGCTGGCTGCTCGGCGGCGCGCTGCTGCTGGTCCTCGGTCTTGCCGGCTGGCTGGGCCGCGCCGCCTGGGTGGAGGAAGAGCCGCCAACGGTGGCCCTCTCCCTGCCCACATCCGCGACACCCGCGCCCGTACCGGAGGCCCCGTCCCCGGTGCCGGAAACCCGCCAGGAAGCCCCTGCTCCGGCGGACCGGGATCTCGACCCGGCACGCCCCGCCGAGGGGGAATCCGACACGCCCGGTTCGGAAGCACCGCAAGTCCCCACTCCAGCACGCCCCGCCTACCGGGCCGAAATCCACAAGGACAGCCAGGGAATTACCCTGGTTCTCCATCAGCCGCGCGAAGCGCATGCCGGCCCCTCGGCTGCGGCGCCCCGGCCCCCGGCACCGGCGGCCGGAACCGCCCCACCATCCTCGCCGCCGGCCGAAGCACCGCCCCCGCCGGCGACCGCCACGTCGCCTCCACCGCCGCGCCGGCCCGCCGAAGCCGCCCACGTGCAGCGCGAGATCGTGCACATCGTGGTCAGGGGCGACACCCTCTGGGATATCGCCGCCCGCTACGTGCACGACCCCTTCCGCTATCCCGAACTGGCGCGCCTGAGCCGGATCCGCAACCCCGACCTCATCTACCCTGGCGACCGGGTGCGGATCCTCGTGGTGCGGGACTGACCCGCACATTGCCCATCACGCAGGTCGGCCGTCAGGGGCTTGTCCAC
>JALSIK010000236.1 GCA_026990045.1 Chromatiales bacterium
CGGCGCCGGAGTTCGCGTTTCTCAAGCTGGGGGCCACCCTGGCCAGCTACTGGAGCGGCATCCCCGGCGGCATCTTCGCCCCGTCGCTGGCCACCGGGGCCGGGGTCGGCGCCCTGCTGGTCCCGTGGTTCGATGCGCCGGCCGGGGCCATCGTGGTCCTGGGCATGGTGGGCTACTTCGCCGGCGTGGTGCAGACTCCCATCACCGCCTTCGTCATCGTGATGGAGATGACCCTGGGCACCCAGCTCACGCTGCCGCTCATGGCCACCGCCTTCATCGGCAGCGGCACCTCCAGGCTGGTCTGCCCCACCCCCATCTACCGTGCCCTGGCACGGAACTTCCAGCCCGACCGGGTGCTGGTCCCGGCCGGCGGCAAGACCGCCGGGGAGGAGCGTCGGCCATGATCCGCGGCCTCTCGCGCCGCCGGCTGCTGCTGGCGGTCGCCGCCGCCGTGGGGCTGGCCGGCGCGGGATGGGCCGGGCGCAAGGTGTGGCGGCGGCTCAACCCCCCGGTGTACCCGGAGCGGGTGGTGTTCCAGCTCACCGACGGCCGCAAGACCCGGGTGGCCGACTACGCCGGCCGGCCGCTGCTGGTCAACTTCTGGCAATCCACCTGCCGCCCGTGCCTGGAGGAAATGCCGGAGCTGGCCCGCCTGTACCGGGAACTCTCACCGCGCGGGCTGGAGATCATCGGGGTGGTGGTCTGGTACGACCGTTTCGACAAGGCGCTGGAAGTGGCGCGGCGCCTGGACATCCCCTATCCCATCGCGGTGGACCCCATGCGCCGGGTGTCCGCGGCGCTCGCTCACGAAGGCTACACGCCGTTCTCGGTGCTCATGGGCCCGGACGGGAAGGTGCGGCACCGCTGGGACGGCAAGGTTCCGCTGGACGACCTGCGCCGGGCCCTGGAACCCATGCTCGCCGCCCCCTGAATGGCGGTTCCCGATGCCCGAATCACCGGGAGCCGGTGCCGGGGCACGGATCCATGGGGTTTTCTCCCTGCCCCTCGCCCCTCAAATTAAGCGCAGGGCGGCTTGGGCACCGCGAAAGCCGCCGCCACGCCACGGCGGCATCGCGCAGCGGGCCGCCCTGCTTCGCCACTCGCGCCCCGATGATCCCACCGGCCCCCGCTGGGACCGAGGCGCGCCAGCGACGGGCCCGGCTTCACCAGGCAGCCGGCCACCAGCCCTTATCAGTCCCGGCGCCCGCTCACGATCCTGGCCCGGTAATCCGTCCAGCCTGAATAGGAAGGCAGAAGAAGGACGTGAAACTCATCCGCCGACCGGCAATGCACCGGAAAACGCGCGACACCAGGCGGCACATGGGCACGCTGTGACGCCGAAACGGCAATGGCAAGAGGGTTGATTCCATCAGGATCGTCCCGCCCCTGGGCATTGAAAATCACCATGTCTCCCATGCACGCCACCTGGTACATGAAGCGGCTTGCCCCGGGCGACAGGCCGCGTACCCTGAATGAACAGCCTTCAAGGTCTTTCGCCGGGTCCAGGCCCGTATTGTTGAACTCCAGGACGCCGCCGTCCTCGAACAGTATTTCGTAATCGCAATAATAGTCATCGGGGCCGCTCTTTCTGCCCTCCGGCAAATGCGCGTTCAAAAGCCCGCGAATCAGACCGGGGTTGACCGCCGCCACCTCCTCACCCCGCTGGAACCGGGCCAGGTAAACATCAAAGCTCATCGGTATCACCTCCTCAACCGGGACCACGAGCCCGTGGCCCTCAACTGCGCCCAGGCACCGACTCCCGGCCACATGTCATCAAGCCGGCCGTTGAAAAACAACCTGCCCAGGCGGGGCAGGAAGGCCCCGCACGCGATTCAAGCGCGTAAACACGCCGTCCCCCGGTGCGTTCCACCTGGGCCCGACACATGGCCGCGATGGCGCCCCCTCGCGCCCCGACGCTCCCTCTTGCTTGCCCGGGACACCTCTCAGGTGGGGCGGACGGCGTTTCGTTCCGTTTCGTCCTCCACCAGCCGGTCCACCTTGTCGTGAACCGCCGGCAGTTGGAAAAGGGAATCCAGCGCGCTGTCCTCCATCACCGCCTCCAGCGGCATCACCTGGCCCCGCAGCGGCCGTCCCTGCTTCATGCGCTCCAGGTTGTCCCGCGCCGCCCGCGCCAGGGCCGCCACCCCGTCCTCCACGCCGCGGAAACGCCCGCCCTTCCCCCGCGACGCCGCCGCCAGGTCCACCCCGGCTGCCGCCTTCCCCAGCACCCGCCGCCACAGCTCCACCCGCAGCGGGCGCACGTGTTCGAATCCCGTCCAGGTCACGTTGAGCTCGCTGTCGAACTCCAGGCTCCGGCGGTGAACATTGGCCGAGCCCACGCTGGCCAGGTAGTCGTCCACCAGCAGCGCCTTGGTGTGCACGTCCACCGGCCGGTAGTACACCCGCTCCGGCTCCTTCACCTTCTCCAGCCACGACGCCGCCTCCACCCGCTGCCCGTCGCTGAGCACGGCCCCGAAACCGTCCAGCGCGTCCACAGCCTCCGCTCCCACCAGCGCCGGCAGGATGCCCTCCAGCTCCGCCCGATACACCGGCCGCGGGTGCACCA
>JALSIK010000237.1 GCA_026990045.1 Chromatiales bacterium
CCCTGGCTGCGGCCGACCGGTCGGATCGGACGGCTCAAGGCGGGCCGGCCGCCGAAGCTGCCCGGCTGACTCCTGTCTGTGTGATCCCCGGGGTGATGGCACTGCCATCACCTGGCAAGACATGGGAAAAACCTGAGGAGAAAATCCGGGGTCAGGGTTGGTCGGGCTCGTCGGCCGGCAGGCGCAGCAGGCGCTCGCTGCGCCAGATTCGCACCACGCGGATGCGTTTCGGTTCGCGCCGGTACACGATGCGAAAGGGGGGATGGATCAGTTCCCGCAGAAAGGGCTGGTCAAACTCCGGTACCACGCGCCCCATGTCGGGATGATTCCTGAGCGCCTGCACGCGGTCGAGGATCTTTGCTACCTGCCGCCGGCCGACCTCCGGCACGTCCTGTTCCGCGTACCAGGCCAGGATCGCCTCCAGGTCCGCCAGCGCGGATTCGGCGAAGGTGACGGCGGGCGCCGGCACAGGACTACTTCAGGCCGAGCCGCGCCCGGGCCTCCGCCAGACTGACTTCGCGTCCCTCTTCCAGGTCGGCCAGGCCCTCCACCACGGCCCGCATGAAGGCACGTTCCTCCTCGGCGGTTTCGAAGTCCGCGACCGACTGCACCACGGCCACGCCCCGCCCGCGGCTGGTGACCAGCACGGGCCGGTGGGTCTCCGCGGTGTGCTTCACCACCCGGCCCGGGTTGGTCTTGAGGTCCGTGAGCGGTACCACGTCTTCGGAGAATTTGATGTTCATGGCCGTCTCTCCATTGTGAACAGGTCCCATTATAGCACCTGTTGGAGATACCTTTGGATGGTCATTTCAGTTCTGGAGCACTTTTTCCTCAGGTGGCGGCCACGGGGCGGAGAGCTTCGCCGTGCCTGACGGGTGGTGGGGGGGTGGTCGTCGCAGTCGTGCTGCGAACAAAGGGTGGTGAAATCGTCCCGCGGACGGCCCCCGGGGCCACGGCCGGGGCACCTCTTATCGTCAGATGGTGGGCCCGCCAGGACTCGAACCTGGGACCAAGGGATTATGAGTCCCCTGCTCTGACCAACTGAGCTACAGGCCCGGTGCCCGGCGGCGCGGGGCCGGGGAACGGGCCGCCGGGGGATGGACGGCGATTATAGCCCAGCCCGTCGGGAGGCTGCGCCGCGACGTTCCATCGTCACGGCGAATGGGGCGACGGGTCGTAGCGGCCACGCCGTCCGGGGCGGCCGCCGGTCCCCCTTCCCCGATGCCCGGACACGAAAAGGCCGCCCCGGTCCCGGAACCGGGGCGGCCGGATGGTGCGCCGGAAGGACTACTCCAGGTCGAGGAAGCTGCGCAGGCGCTCGGATCGGCTGGGGTGGCGCAGCTTGCGCAGGGCCTTGGCCTCGATCTGGCGGATGCGCTCGCGGGTGACGTCGAACTGCTTGCCCACCTCTTCCAGCGTGTGGTCGGTGTTCATGTCGATGCCGAAGCGCATGCGCAGGACCTTGGCCTCGCGCGCGGTGAGCCCTTCGAGCACGTTGCGCGTGGTCTCGCGCAGGCCCTCGATGGTGGCGGACTCCACCGGCGACAGGGCGTTGACGTCCTCGATGAAGTCGCCCAGGTGCGAGTCCTCGTCGTCGCCGATGGGCGTCTCCATGGAGATGGGCTCCTTGGCGATCTTGATCACCTTGCGGACCTTGTCCTCCGGCATCTCCATGCGCTCGGCCAGCTCCTCCGGCGTGGGCTCGCGGCCCATCTCCTGCAGCATCTGCCGCGACACCCGGTTGAGCTTGTTGATGGTCTCGATCATGTGCACCGGGATGCGGATGGTGCGGGCCTGGTCCGCGATGGAGCGGGTGATGGCCTGCCGGATCCACCACGTGGCGTAGGTGGAGAACTTGTAGCCGCGCCGGTACTCGAACTTGTCCACCGCCTTCATCAGGCCGATGTTGCCCTCCTGGATGAGATCCAGGAACTGGAGTCCGCGGTTGGTGTACTTCTTGGCGATGGAGATCACCAGCCGCAGGTTGGCCTCCACCATCTCCTTCTTGGCCCGGCGCGCCTTGGCCTCGCCGATGGACATCTTGCGGTTGATGTCCTTGATGTCGGCGATGGTCATGCCGGTCTCTTCCTCCAGCTCGATGAGCTTCTGCTGGGCGCGCTCGATCTCTTCCTGGTGCTCGGCCAGGATCCTGGAGTAGGGCTTGCCGGCCTTGATGTGGCTGCGCAGCCACTTGACGTTGGTCTCGTTGTCCGGGAACGAGGTCACGAATTCCTTACGCGGCATGTGCGCCTTGTTCACGCACACGTTCATGATGACCTTCTCGTGGGTGCGGATGCGGTCCACCAGGTTGCGCATGGTGCCCACGAGCTGGTCCACCACCTTGGGCGTGAACTTGAACTCCATGAACGCGTCCACCACCTGCTCGCGCACGCGCTCGGTCTTCTTGTCGTGGTAGCCGTGCTTCTTGATGGCGTTGAGCCAGCGCTTGTGCAGCTTGCCCAGGGCGGCGAAGCGCTGCCGTGCCTCCTCCGGGTCGGGGCCGGTGTCGGCGACCTCTTCCTCGGTGTCGCCCTTCTCGGCGGCCTCGGCCGGCG
>JALSIK010000238.1 GCA_026990045.1 Chromatiales bacterium
CATTACGACCCGGACACGGTGCGCCTGATCCCCGAGACCATGGCCCGCCGCTACCGGGTCATCGCCCTCAAGCAGAACCCCGACGGCAGCCTGCTGGTGGGCATGGCCGATCCCACCGACATCTTCGCCTACGACGAACTCTCCCGCCAGCTCAGGCGCCACATCCAGCCCGCCGTGGTGCGCGAGGCGGATCTGCTCTCGGCCATCGACAAGGTCTACCGGCGCACCGAGGAGATCACCTCCCTGGCCGAGGAACTGGGCGAGGAACTGGGCGAATCGGACATCGATCTGGAACGCCTGGTGCAGACCGAGGACGTGGCCAACGCGCCCATCGTCAAACTGCTGCAGAGCCTGTTCGAGGATGCGGTGCAGATCGGCGCCTCCGACATCCACATCGAGCCGGACGAGAGCGTGCTGCGCATCCGCCAGCGGGTGGACGGCGTGCTCCAGGAACAGGTGATGAAGGAGAAGCGCATCGCCACCGCCCTGGTCTCGCGCCTCAAGCTGATGGCCGGCCTCAACATTTCGGAACGGCGGGTACCCCAGGACGGGCGCTTCAACATCCGCGTGCGCAACCACTCCATCGACGTGCGCCTGTCCACCATGCCCATCCAGTACGGCGAATCGGTGGTCATGCGCCTGCTGGATCAGTCCTCGGGCCTGCTGGCCCTGGAGCACCTGGGCATGGACGCCGGCCTGCTGCACCACTTCCGGCGCAACATTCACCGCCCCCACGGCATGGTGCTGGTCACCGGCCCCACCGGCTCGGGCAAGACCACCACCCTGTATGCGGCCCTCTCCGAGCTCAACCAGCCGGAGAAGAAGATCATCACCGTCGAGGACCCGGTGGAATACCGCCTGCCGCGCATCAACCAGGTGCAGGTGAACCCGCAGATCGAGCTGACCTTCGCCCGCGTGCTGCGCACCGCCCTGCGCCAGGACCCGGACATCGTGATGGTGGGCGAGATGCGCGACCAGGAAACCACCACCATCGGCCTGCGCGCGTCCATCACCGGCCACCTGGTGCTCTCCACCCTGCACACCAACGACGCCATCGCCACCGTCAACCGCCTGCTGGACATGGGCGCCGAGGGCTACCTGGTGGCCACCGCCCTGCGCGCCGTGCTGGCCCAGCGCCTGGTGCGCCGGATCTGCGAAAGCTGCAAGATGCTCCACACGCCCGACGCCCAGGAACGGGCCTGGCTGCACGCCCTGGCCGGCGAGCGGGAATTCGGCACCTTCCACAAAGGCATCGGCTGCTCCCACTGCAACAACACAGGCTACAGCGGCCGGGTGGGGGTGTTCGAGTTCCTCGAGCTGGACGAGGCCATGGCCGACGCCCTGCGCCGCGAGGACACCGCCCGCTTCGCCGTGCTGGCAAAGGAGAGCCCCGGCTTCCGGCCCTTCTGGCACCAGGCCCTGGAGCTGGCCGAATCCGGCGTCACCACCATCGACGAAGTGATGCGGATCACCGGCACGGTGGAGGAAGACGTGGCCGATCTGCTGGCCGGGGCCGGAGACTGAGCCCGTGGCCTGGTACGCCTACCGGGGGCGCGACCGCCGCGGCGAGGCCGTCAACGGCCAGGTGGAAGCGGCCAGCGCCGAGGCCCTGGCCGCCGAGCTGCAGAACGCCGGCATCATCCCCGTGGACATCCGCGAAGCCCCGCCGCCCGCCGAGGCCGGCGCCTTCCTGCGCCGCCTGCGCGAACGCAGGCCGGGGCTGACCGATCTCATCCAGTTCGCCCGCCAGCTCCACACCCTGCTGCGGGCCGGGGTGCCCATCATCCGCGCCCTGCAGGGCCTGGCCGACAACATCGACAACCCGGCCTTCGCCCGCCTGCTGCGCGAGGTGGTGGTGGATCTGGAAAGCGGCCACGATCTGGCCACCGCCCTGTCCCGCCACCCCGACGTGTTCAACGATCTGTTCGTCAGCCTGGTGCGGGTGGGCGAGCAGACCGGCCGCCTCGACGACGCCCTGCTGCGCCTCGCCTTCTACCTGGAACGGGAGAAGGACACCCGCGACCGCATCAAGTCGGCCCTGCGCTATCCCCTGTTCGTGATCACCGCCATCGTGGTGGCGATGATCATCATCAACCTCTTCGTGATCCCCACCTTCGCCCGGATCTTCGAGAAATTCCACGCCGAACTGCCCTGGCAGACCCAGCTTCTGCTCACCGTCTCCAACTTCATGATCGCCTGGAAGTGGTGGCTCCTGGGCGGCGGCACCGCCGCACTCCTGGCCCTGCGCCAGTACGTGAAAACCCCGGCCGGCCGCCGCATCTGGGACCGCTTCAAGCTGCGCCTGCCCATCGTCGGGCGGATCCTGCACGAGAGCCTGATGGCCCGTTTCGCCAGCGCCTTCGCCATGACCCTGCGCTCGGGCGTGCCCCTGCTGCAGGGCATCACCGTGGTCAGCCGGGCGGTGGACAACACCTGGGTGGAACAGCACATCCTGCGCATGCGCGGCGGCATCGAACTGGGCGAATCCCTCACCCGCACCGCCGCCGGCACCGGCATGTTCACCCCCCTGGTGCTGCAGATGATTGCG
>JALSIK010000239.1 GCA_026990045.1 Chromatiales bacterium
CGGCCCACCGGGTGCCCTTCCGCGGCCTGGCGGTGCCCGCCGCCACCCATTTCGCCACGCCCCTCGGCGTGGTACCCCTGGACCAGGACGCCGTGGGCGCGCTGCTGCAACTGCCCCAGGTGAAGGTGCTGGACGAGGCCCATGCCGCCGAGCACAGCCTGGAAGTGCACCTGCCCTTCCTGCAGACGGTGCTGGGCGGGTTCAGCCTGGTGCCCCTGGTGGCGGGCGACGCCACGCCGGAGGAAACGGCCGAGGTGCTGGATCGCCTGTGGGACGGGCCGGAGACCGTGGTGGTGATCAGCTCCGACCTGTCCCACTACCACGACTACGACACCGCGCGGCGCATGGACAGCGCCACCGCGCAGGCCATCGCCTCGCTGCGGCCCGAGGCCCTGGGCTACGAGGACGCCTGCGGCCGCATCCCCGTGGCCGGCCTGCTGGAGGTGGCGCGGCGGCGCGGGCTGGAGGTGGAAACCCTGGACCTGCGCAACTCCGGCGACACCGCCGGGCCGCGGGACCAGGTGGTGGGATACGGCGCGTGGGCCCTGCACTGAGCGAGCGACGGCAGACCCTGGACCCGGGGCTTCGCACCCTGCTGCTCAACACCGCGCGCGCCTCGGTGCGTCACGGCCTCGCCCACGGCCGCGCCCTGCCGGTGACGGTGGAAGACTACCCGCCGCCGCTGCAGGAACCGCGCGCCACCTTCGTCACCCTGAAGCTGGACGGGCGCCTGCGCGGCTGCATCGGCACCCTGGAGGCCTACCGGCCGCTGGTGCAGGACGTGGCGGAGAACGCCTTTGCCGCGGCCTTCCAGGATCCCCGCTTCCCGCCGCTGGGCGAAGCGGAGTACCCGCGCCTGGAATACCACGTCTCCATCCTCAGCGAACCCGAGCCCTTCCCGGTGCGGGACGAGGCCGACCTGCTGGCCCGGCTGCGCCCGGGCGTGGACGGTCTGGTGCTGAGCCAGGGTCCGCACCGGGCCACCTTCCTGCCGGCGGTGTGGGACAGCCTGCCCGACGCGCGCGACTTCGTGGCCCACCTCAAGCTCAAGGCCGGCCTGCCCGCGGAACACTGGTCCGACGCCATGCGCTTCGAGCGCTACACGGTGGAGGAGTTCGGCGGCTGAACGGCGTCGGCGCCCGCTCAGTCGATGACGCTGAGCCGGCCCGCGCGGTCCATCAGCAAATGAAAATAGTCGCCGAACGAGGCGTCGGGAGGCACGAACAACAGGGTCCACTCGCCGGTGACGTAATCGTAACGGCAGCTCTCCAGCCGGTACCGGCCCGGATCGCGCCCCTGCGCGCGGATGAACGCCTCGGCCTTTTCCCGCACGGCCTCGGCGCCGAGCGCGGGAGGCCGCAGGGCATCGGCCTGCGGCACCCCCGGCCACCCCAGCAGCGCCGCCGCAAGCAGGACATACGCAATCCCGGCGGCCGTGCTGCACCGGAACCGCAACCCTTCCGCCGCCATCTGCATGGCCGGCCTCCCTGGTCACCTGTATGCCAGGACCCGTTCCAGCGCGCCGCTGTCCGGGTTCACCCGGTACAGCCCCGCCGCCGGGCAGTTCACCGCCTGCGCCTGGAAGGCCTCCGTCAAGGCGGACAGGACGGCCGTGTTGTCGGCACTCTCCTTCACCCTGCCCAGCAGCCACCCGTCCTGGAACTCCAGATCGACCCCGCTTTTCCCGAACCCGTTACGCACGCGCACGCGATAGGGCCGGCGGTAGTCGGGCAACACCATCGTCGTGCCCACGGCGCAACCGCCCGCCTTGTCGGCCTTGATCTCCACCACCACCATGGGCGCATACACGATGTATCCCCTCGGTGCGTCCTTGCGATGGACGCCGGCGGCCTCCTCCGGCGGAATGGGCACGATGTCCACGCCGGCACATCCGCCCAGCAGCACGGCCAGCGACGCGACGAATCCGTTTCGCACGAGCTTCCGGTCCATGTTTCTCTCCTTGTGTTCCCGTGATCTTCCCGTGGCCAAGATACACCAGCGCCCCGCCGCGTTCTACGCCTCGTCCTCCACCTGCCACACCCGGCCGCGCCCGGTGCCGCGTTCAAGGTCCAGCATCAGCACGCAGTATTCGGGCTCGGCTTCCACCGGAGTGGGATCGTCGGCGCAGCCGCACCCGGCCAGGATGCCGGCATAGAACACCCCCACCCGGATCCGGAGCCGGCCGCCCCGTTCCCGGGCCGAGAGGAACATCACCTCCACCGGCGCCTCCACCACCACGCTGCCCCGGCGCAGCCCCCCCTGCAGCGGCAGGGCCGCCGCCCCCACGGCCGCCAGCTCGGCCTTGAGCACGGCCTCGAAGTCCAGACCGCCCCAGGCCGAGGCCGTGCGTGGCAGGCAGATGTGGACGGCGGAGCTCACGATGGGGAAACCCGGTGGCAGCAGGGGTACGTGGTGCAGTATAAGGGGCCCTCCATCCCCGCGGCCAGGCCGCGTCAAGCTCCCGCCGCCCGGTGCCGATAACCGTTCCCATGAAAAACCGCTCCACGGCCGCGCGGCCGTCCCTGACCGCCTTCCTCCTCCG
>JALSIK010000240.1 GCA_026990045.1 Chromatiales bacterium
CGCGACAGGCCGTGGGCCTCGCTACTGAAACCCAGCACCGTGAAGGCATCGTCCGGGTGGCCCGCAAGGCGGAAGAAGAACCGGCTGGCATCGGCGGGGCGCGCGTCCAGGCCGGCGGCACGAGTCATTTCTTCGGCAACTTCCATGATTGTCCTCCTGAATTGAATACCAGCCGTCAGACCACGGCCTCCAGGGCCTCTGCCGGCTCCCCTTCGCGATCCGAGAAGACGCAGCTCAGTGCGCCCTCGTCGTCCAGTTCCAGCGCGAGCACGTCGGGCATGTCGTCCTCGGCCATGTACTGCAACAGGCTGCGCGCGATCCCGGGCAGCAACTGCTGGTCCACCAGGGCGTTGATGAAACGGGCGCCGGTCTCGGTCCGGCGCCCGCGCGCGGCGAGGTGGGCCAGGACTTCACGCTGGACCCGGAATTCCATGTCATGGGCATCCTTGAGGCGGCGGGCCACCTGCTCCAGCTTGAGCGCCACCACCGAGGCCAGGGCGTCCTCGTCCAGCGGCCGGTAGGGGACCACCTGCATGCGCCCCAGGAGGGCAGGGGCGAAGTGACGCAGCAGCACCGGCTGGATGGCCTCGAGGAGCGCCGCATTGGCCGGTGGCGTCCAGGGAGTCCCGTCTTCCGGTTCCCCCTCCGGCGGCGTGCACAGGGCCGTGATTTCCTCCGCCCCCAGGTTGGAGGTCATGATGATGACGGTATTCTTGAAATCGATCTCGCGCCCTTCGCCGTCACGCATGAAGCCGCGGTCGAACACCTGGTAGAAGAGGTTCATGACGTCCGGATGGGCCTTTTCCACCTCGTCCAGCAGGACCACCGAGTAGGGGCGCTGGCGCACGGCCTCGGTGAGCACGCCGCCCTCGCCGTAACCCACGTAGCCGGGCGGCGAGCCCTTGAGCTGGGACACGGTGTGGGCCTCCTGGTATTCGCTCATGTTGATGGTGATGAGGAATCGCTCGCCCCCGAACAGTTCCTCGGCGATGGCGCGCGCGGTCTCGGTCTTGCCCACGCCCGAGGGTCCGGCCAGCAGGAACACGCCCATGGGCCCGTCGCCGCTCTTGAGCCCGGCACGCGCGGCACGCACCGCGCGCCCGATGGCGGCGATGGCATCGTCCTGCCCCACCACGCGCGCGCCGATGCGTTCCTCGAAGCGGGTGAGGGCCGCGAGGTCGTCCCGCACCATGCGCCCCACCGGGATCCCGGTCCAGTCGGAAATGACCCGGGCCACGGCCTCGGCGTTGACCTCGGGCTGCACCAGGGGCACCTCGCCCTGCAGTTCCCGTAACCGTTCCCGCGCTTCCTGGGCCCGTGCCGGGTCGGCCTCCCCGGCACCGGCGCCGCCGAGGACCGCCTGGCCGTGCTCGCGGATGCAGGTCACCAGCCCCTGCTCGGCCTCCCACTGGGCCTGGCATTCCCGCAGGCGCCGGCGGGTTTCCTCCAGGTCGGACTCCAGCGCCTGAACCAGGCGCTCGTCCACCGCCAGGCCGTGCTCCCGCTCGGCCCGGAGGTGGGCCAGGCGGCGCTCCAGGTGGGCGGCATGGCTTTCCGCCGCTTCCACCTCGGCCGGCCTCGCCGCCTGCCCCATGCGGATGCGGGCGGCAGCGGTGTCCAGCAGGTCGATGGCCTTGTCCGGCAGGTAGCGGCCGTTGATGTAGCGGCTGGACAGCCGCACCGCCGCCTCGATGGCATCGTCGGTGATGAGTATCCCGTGGTGCTGCTGGTACCGGTCCTTGAGCCCGTGGAGCATGACCATGGCATCGTCTTCCGAGGGCTCGTCCACCTTGACCAGCTGGAAACGCCGCTCCAGTGCCGCGTCCCGTTCGAAGTACTTCTTGTACTCCGACCACGTGGTGGCGGCGACGGTGCGCAGCTCGCCCCGTGCCAGCGCAGGCTTGAGCAGGTTGGCGGCGTCGCCCATGCCGGCCTCGCCGCCGGCGCCGATGAGCGTGTGGGCCTCGTCGATGAACAGAATGATGGGGACCGCCGAGGACTTGACCTCGTCGATGACCTGGCGCAGGCGCTTCTCGAACTCGCCCTTGACCCCGGCCCCGGCCTGGAGCAGGCCCAGGTCGAGGGTGTGCAGGTGCACGCCCTTGAGGGCCTCGGGCACGCTGCCCTCGGCCAGTCGCAGGGCCAGGCCCTCCACCACCGCGGTCTTGCCCACGCCGGGATCGCCCACGAGGATGGGATTGTTCTTGCGCCGGCGGCTGAGGATGTCCACCATCAACCGGATCTCGTCGTCCCGGCCCAGCACCGGGTCGATGGCGCCCTCCGCGGCCTTGGCGGTGAGATCCTCGGTGAAGCGGGCCAGGGCCGACCCGCCGCCGTCCCCCGCCGCGGGACGCGCGCCGTCCCTCGCCTTGGCCGTGCCCCCGGCGCGGCGCCGGTTTTCCGCCGCCGGGGGTCGGGGGCGGGTCCACGCCGGCTCCCGGGAGGACTCCAGGATGGCGTGATGCTCGGAGCGCAGGGTGTCCAGGCTGATTTTCTCCAGCGCCAGGAAGGCGGTACCCGGCAGCACCGGCGCCAG
>JALSIK010000241.1 GCA_026990045.1 Chromatiales bacterium
CCTGCTGGACCCAGCCCCCGCCCAGTGCCGCCACCAGCCCCAGGACCACGTGCGTGGTGGTCATGCCGCCGACGAAGGCCGCGCCCATGAGCACCGCCCGCCGTTCCTCGTGGGCCTTGGTGACATAGGCCAGGACCATGGGAATGGAGGCGAAGGACACCGGGTTGAAGCTGAATGCGAACCCCGCCGCCAGGGCCATGCCCAGTCCGCCCCAGCCGGCCTGCAACAGCGTCGCCTCGAGCCCGGCGCGATCCAGCTCCAGGGACGGGAACAGCAGCCACAAGGCCGCACCCAGCAACAGCAGGGCCGTGGCCCACGGGCTGCCGCGGGCGGCGCGGTTGAGCAGGTCCTGGGCATCGGGCCCCAGCCCCCGCAGGGACGCGGCCACCATGGGCAGGGTGAAGAAGGTGGCAAATGCCAGGCCGGCCACCACCGCCGCGGCCATCGAGTCCACGGTGACGGCGATGCCGGCCACCACCGCGAACAACGGCAGGGTACAGGCCGGCAGCGTCAGGCCCAGGCGCACGCCGTCAGACAGGCCGGCCCCGCCGGGCACCAGGCGCCAGAACTCCAGGTGGGGGATGGGCAGGTACACGAACCGGGACACCACGTACACCAGCGCGATGGCGGCCAGGATCCCGCTCGGGATCCAGGGCCCCCACTGGGGCGGGGGCAGCAGGGCGACGAAGGACACCAGCAGTCCCACGCTCAGCCCGCTGCGGGCCAGCCACACCACCAGCAGCTCGCTGCAGCACCGGTGCGTGCCCCCGCGATGGGCCCGCACGGAGTACAGGGTGTTGGTGGCGATGGTACATGGCTCGAAGAAGGCCAGCAGGCCCAGCAGCGAGGCCGCCGCCAGCAGGAAGCCGTTCATGCCCCGTCCTCCCGCGCCCGCAACCGCCGTTCCAGCTCGGCGCGCAAGCGACTCGCCGAGGGCAACCCGCTGAAGACCAGCTCGCCATCGATGGCGATGGCCGGGGTGGTGAGCACGCCCAGGTCCACCGCATGGTCCATCTCGTCGAGGATGTTGACCTCGCGCCACTCGATGGCACCCTCGCCGAGTTCCGCGGCCATCCTCTCCAGCACCGTCCTGGCATGGGCGCACTTGCTGCAGCCCGGTGAAGAAAACACCTCGACTTTCAACGTCGTCCCTCCTGCAGCCCGCGGCTGTCCGATTCCCGGCCCCGTGTCAGAACCCCAGCCAGATCCGGAGCGGCAGGGCCAGGTAGGCGGCGAAGAAACCGATGCCCCACAGCACCACCGAGGACCAGTAGATGCGCCGGCTCCACCTGTTGAGCCGGTTGCAGGCCTCGCCCAGGCGGGGATCCACGGGACAGCTGCGCCCCGGCCGGTACAGGACCCAGCCCGACACCGCCAGCATCACGGCCGAGAAGGCGAAGACCCACACCTTGTGCTTGCTGAGCACGATGAGGAAGGGAAAGGCACTGGTCATGGCCGCCACCGCCGCCCCCAGGCCCAGGGTCACGAGGGCGATGGGCAGGGCGCAGCACACCAGCGTCCCCGTGGTGGTCAGGAGGGCCAGCCAGGTCAGGCCATGGGCCTTGGCGGCCTTGGGCGCACCCGCCGTGGTGGTCTCGTCGTTCACGGGCTCTCCCCGGTCATGCCGCGGAACTCGAAGCCGCGTTCCAGCATCAGGTCTCGGATCACCGTTGCGTCGGGGACCCGGCCCGGCGGCGCTTGGAGATAGACGATCCCGTCGAGGTCGATCTCCACGCCGGTCACTGACGGCAGGCGCCGCAGGGCCTGCTCCAGGTCATAGGCGCAGTAGTCGCAGGTCAGGGGATTGGTACGGACGGCGTAACGGTGCCCGCCCGCGGCCACGGCGACCCCCGCCGCCGCCAGCACCGCGCCTGCCACCGTGGCCCGCCCGCCCATGGCCTACTGCACCGGCTCCTGCTTCATGCTGCGGAAGGTGAAGCCGGCGTCCTGGAACAGCTTCTTCATCTGCTCGCCGGTCAGGACGGTCCCCTCCGCGGTGACGACGGTCACCAGGCCCTTGTCCAGGTCCACGTCGATCTTTTCCACCCCGTCGATGGCCTTGAGCTTTTTCTCCACGCCATAGGCACAGTAGGGGCACGCCAGCCCATCCACGCGCATCACGTAGCGGGTTCCGGCGGCGAAGGCCGCTTGGACCAGCACCACGGCCAGAAACAGGATCAGGACGGTTTTGTTCATTGCTGCATGCCTCCAGCTCGGATCAAATCAAAGATGCCACTCCAGCACCAGCCTGGCCCGGTAATCGGATTCCGGCTGGCTGCCGTTGAGGTCCTGGCTCACGGGGATCTGTATCCCCGCCTTGACGGCAAAATTGCGCAAGGTCCAGAAAATGCCGGGCGAGACGAACCACTCGGTGCCCCCGGTATCGGCCAGCTCCACGCCATTGAGCCGTGCGCGTTCGCCGTATTCCCCGTTGAGTTCCAGCAACCACACCGTGTCGGGCTCCAGGTAGCCGGTGGGCACGGGGCGGATGCCGAGAACGAAGT
>JALSIK010000242.1 GCA_026990045.1 Chromatiales bacterium
CCGCTCAAGCCGACCTACATCTCGCCACTCGCCACTACTCAAGTAGAATCCCCGCATGGATGCCGCCGGCGCCCGCGCCCTGCTGGACTGGATCGCCGCTCATCCCCTGGCAGGGGGGCTGGTGGTATTCACGGTGGCCTTCGCCGAGTCGCTGGCGGTGGTGGGCCTGCTGGTGCCGGGGGCGGCCCTGATGATCGCCTTCGGCGCCGGCATCGCCCTGGGCTACCTGCCCTTCTGGCCCACCGTGGCCTGGGCCGCGGCCGGGGCCGTGGCCGGCGACGGGCTCAGCTACTGGCTGGGGCGCCGCTACCACGAGCGGCTGGCGCGGCTGTGGCCGCTGTCGCGCCACCCGGAGCTGCTGGAACGGGGGCGGGCCTTCTTCCTGCGCCACGGCGGCAAGAGCGTGGCCCTGGGCCGCTTCGTGGGCCCGCTGCGGGCGGTCATCCCCGCCGTGGCGGGCATGATGCACATGCCGGTGGCCCGCTTCACCGCCGCCAACGTGCTCTCGGCCCTGGCCTGGGCGCCCCTCTACCTGGCCCCGGGCATCGTGCTGGGACTGTCGCTGCAGCTGGCGGCCGAGGTGGCCGGCCGCCTGGCCCTGGTACTGCTGGTCCTGGCCGCGGCCCTGTGGCTGCTGGTGGTGCTGGTGCGCGCCGTCTACCGCCGCGCCCTGCCCCGGGTGGAGCGGGCCATGGACCGGCTCCTGGGCTGGAGCGCGCGCCACCCGGTGACCGGGCGGGTGTCCTCGGCGCTGGTGGACCCCCACGAACCCGAGCTGCGCGGCGTGGCCGTCATGGCGGTGGGGGTGTTCGCCTGCGCCCTGGGCGCGGCGGTGGCCCTCCATGCCCTGTGGGGCCGCAGCGGACCCGACGCCTTCACCCTGCTGGTCCAGGACACCCTGGGCGGCTGGCGCACCCCCTGGGCCGACGCCCTCATGGGCGCCCTGGCCCGCTTCGCCACCCCCGCCGGCACCGGCCTGGCCGGCACCGGGCTGGTGCTGTGGTTCGCCGCCCAGCGGCAGTGGAAGCCCGTGCTCCACCTGGCCGCGGCCCTGCTCCTGCCGGCGCTCACCCTGTGGGGCGTGGACGCCCTCTACCGGGCCAACCACGCCGGGCCCCCGCCCCTGGGCACCCTGCTGCCGGCGGTGAGCGTGTACGCCTTCGCCGCGGTGCTGCTGGCCCGGGAGGCGGCCCCGCGCTGGCGCCAGCCCCTGTACCTCACCGTGGCCGCGGTGCTGGGCGCGGCGGTGCTGGCCTGGCTCTACCTGGGCCGGACCACGGTGCCCGGCCTGGTGGCGGACCTGGCCCTGGGCCTGGCCTGGGCCGGGCTGCTGGGCATCGGTTACCGCCGCCACGTGCTGGGCGGCCCGCGCCACCCCCGGCACGCCTGGGCCGGCCTGGCCCTGCTGCTGGCGGCCCCGCTGGCGGCCAGCGCCCCCGCCCCCGCGGAGAGACCGGCCCCGCCTCCGCGGGTGGTCACCGTGGACCAGTGGCGGGCCGGGGCCTGGCGGGAACTGCCCCTCGTGCGCCAGGACCTGCGCGGCGCCCGCCGCCACCCGCTCAACGTGCAGTGGGCCGGCCGGCCGGAGACCCTGGAGGCGGCCATGGGCGCCGCCGGCTGGCGCCCGGCACCCGTGCCCGGAACGCGCGACCTGCTCCAGTGGTTCAATCCCCGGGCCCCGGCCGCCGCCCTGCCCCTGCTGCCCCAGGTCCATGCCGGGCGCCACGAGCGCCTGCGCTGGGTCAGGGAGGACGGAGAGCATGCCCTGTGGGTGCTGCGGCTGTGGCCCTCGGGCCGGGTGCTGGCCGACGGCACCCCCCTGTGGACCGGCAGCGCGGCGCGCGTGATGCGGGTGCAGGCAGCCGGCTTCACCTTCCTGCGCACGGACGGCACCGCCTTCGACGCCGCCCGCCGGCGGCTGGCGGCGGACCTCGCCCCGCAGATGCGCTGGCGAATGCGGAACGGTGTCCTCCTGGTGGGGCCGGAGCCGTGCCGCCCTGCGGGGCTGAATTTCAACGCCAAGGCGCCAAGGACGCAAAGAAGCCGAAGGACGAATCGATTCCAGGTGAGGCGGCCTTTCCGTCCTCTGTCTTCTGTCCTCCGTCTTCCGAACGTAGGTCGGCTTGAGCGCAGCGAAAGCCGACGGGAAGGTGCGGCATCGCCCCGTCGGGCGGCGGCATCGCTGCGCGGTGCCGCCCTACGGGATTGACTCGCGACACGATTGCTCTCCCGGCGGGGAGAGGGGACCGTTTTCTCGCACCCGGCGGAGTTTGGAATACAGGGTGCGTCAAGCGAAGCGGAGGCACCCGACCCCTGGTTCTCTGCGCCCTCTGCGTCTTGGCGCCTCTGCGTTGAATTGAAGGGCCAGGCAAAACCACCGCCGCAGCTCGCCCGGTACGTTCGCTGCGCGAACACACCCTACCCCTGATTGCTTGAGCCCCGCCTCCGCGTGCCGCCAACGCGGTCAGCCCGTGTCCAGCTGGCGCAGCATGC
>JALSIK010000243.1 GCA_026990045.1 Chromatiales bacterium
GGGTGGTTTCACTGTGGCGGTTCATCACGGCTTCGTGTTGGGACGCTGACGCGCTGGCGCGCTCACCGCCACACGGAGCAAGAACCGTGCCGGGATGTAACTGCCGTCAGATCAGGGAGTTGCCGCTGCGGGCCGGGCGCCGGGTCAAATTCCCGACGCCTGGTCCGTGCGCTGGAGGCCGTACTTGCGCATCTTTTCCACCAGGGTGGTGCGGCGCATGTGCAGGCGCTTGGCGGCATGGGCCACCACCCCGTCGGCGTCTTCCAGGGCCTGCTTGATGAGGCTGTACTCCAGGTTGGACAGGTGCTCCTTGAGGTCCAGGCCCTCGCTGGGCAGGCGCACCACGTCCCCCGCCAGCACGGCCGGGGCCGGGATCTCGGCGCTGGAGGCATCGGTCTCCTCGGGCACCACCATGTCGCGGCGGAACTTCTCCGGCAGGTCGCGCACGTCCACCACCCCGTAGGGATACATGATCACCAGGCGCTCCATGAGGTTGGACAGCTCGCGCACGTTGCCGGGCCAGGAGTACTGGCACAGGGCGGCGATGGCGGCCGGGGTCAGGCGCACCGAGCCGCGCTGCTCGTGCTCCAGGCGCGAGATGAGCTCGTTGATGAGCAGCGGGATGTCCTCCACGCGCTCGCGCAGGGGCGGCATGTCGATGGGGAACACGTTGAGGCGGTAGTAGAGGTCCTCGCGGAAGCGGCCCTCGGCAATCTCCTGCTCCAGGTCGCGGTGGGTGGCGGCGATGATGCGCACGTCGGCGGTGATGCTCTTGTTGCTGCCCACGCGCTCGAACACCCGCTCCTGGATCACGCGCAGCAGCTTGACCTGCATGGCCAACGGCATGTCGCCGATCTCGTCCAGGAACAGGGTGCCGCCCTGGGCCATCTCGAACCGGCCCTGCCGGCTGCTGATGGCGCCGGTGAAGGCGCCCTTCTCGTGCCCGAACAGCTCGCTCTCCAGCAGGTCGGGCGGGATGGCGCCGCAGTTGACCGGCACGAAGGGCTTGTCCCGGCGCGAGGAATAGTAGTGCAGGTTGCGCGCCACCACCTCCTTGCCGGTGCCCGACTCGCCCAGGATGAGCACGTTGGCCTCGGAGTCGGCCACCTGCTCGATGAGCTTGCGCACCTTGCGGATGGCGCGGCTGTTGCCCACCAGGCTGCGGAACAGCTCCAGGTTGCGCCCGCGCACGGCGTCGCGGTCGCTGCGGCGGTGGATGTCGGCCAGCTGCAGGGCGTGCAGGAGCTGGGACTGGCGGAAGGGCTGCTCGATGACCCCGGTGATGGCCTGGCTCAGTTCCTGGGGCATGCCCTGGCCGGCGGGCCGCGCCTGCACCAGCAGGATGGGGATGCCGCTGCCCACGCGCTGGGCCAGCGCCTCCACCTGGCGCGCGGTCCGGGCCTCGTCGCCGGAGTGGCCCACCACCACCAGGTCCACGCCCTCCTCCAGCACCGGGTGATCGTGCCAGCCGTCGTAGTCCACGGCCGCCGCCACCTGGCCGTAGTCCACGAATTCCAGCAGCAGCGAGAGCTGGGCGCGGCGGTCCGCGTCGGGATCGGCAATGAGCAGGCGCATGGGCGGGTCCTCTTTCCCTTGCCGGGGTGACATGGGTGCCCGCGGAGGCACCCCCCTTTGTCCTGAAAATGTTAGGCGGCCGGCCTGGAAATGTCAAAAATTTGGCAATCGGACCGATGGAACCGATGCAGGCTTGAAACCACGTCAGGTTTCTTCGCTAACCGTATGATCCGGGCTCCCAGGGATGGCATGGGGTGTCGGCAGGCCGTCATCCATGACCGGGATACTATATATATGTCGCTAACCGCCTGATTGGCCCGGATTTCCCTCTCCCTGGCGGCGGCGCGCCACGGCCCGGCGGTGCTGGCGGAAGACGAAGCGCTCCAGGGCCTCGGCCAGCGGCGGGGCCACGTCCAGGTGCACGGTGGCCTCGCGCGCCCCGCCGGCGGCGGTGACCGCCGTCACCCGCCCCCGCAGGCGCAGCGGCGGCAGCCTGCCCGGCGCCAGGTGCAGTGCCACCTCCACCTCGTCGCCCGCCGCGGGCACCGCCTCGGCGATCCAGGCCAGCTCCCCCGCCGACAGGCACACGGGCACCGCCCCGGGCAGCGGCGCGCCGTCGAGCTGGCGCTCCAGCTCCAGTTGCAGCAGCAGGTCCAGCTTGGCCTCCAGGCGGTGGAGCCGGGCCGCGTCACCCTCCCCCGGTTCCGGCAGCGGCTCCTCCGTGACCGCGGCCAGGTGCAGCAGCAACAGGTTGGTGTGGCCGGTATCGGCCGCCGGGACGTGGTCCAGCGTGCGCCACGACAGCGGCAGCGTGGCCTCGTAGGCGACGGGCGGATGGGCTGGGGCGGAAGTCATGGCGCGGTGGTTCCTGGTGCAAGCCTAGCGGCCGCGAAGGCCCGGGGCAAGGACGGGGGAGAGAGGTGCTGGGAGCCGTCTTCCCGTCATCCCAACGTAGGTCGGCTTGAGCGCAGCGAAAG
>JALSIK010000244.1 GCA_026990045.1 Chromatiales bacterium
GATAACCCGGTCTACCGCGAGCTGCTGGCCGCCTCCGGCAACATGCAGGAGGTGATGCTGGGCTACTCCGACTCGTGCAAGGACGGCGGCATCCTGGCCTCGGCCTGGAGCCTGTACCAGGCCCAGACCCGCATCACCCGGCTGACCCGGGAACGCGGCGTGCGCTGCCGGCTGTTCCACGGCCGCGGCGGCACCATCGGCCGCGGCGGCGGCCCCACCCACGAGGCCATCCTGTCCCAGCCCGCGGGCACGGTGGAGGGCGAGATCAAGTTCACCGAGCAGGGCGAGGTGCTCTCGTACAAGTACAGCAACGCCGAGACCGCGGTCTACGAGCTGGGCATGGGCGTCACCGGCCTGATGAAGGCCAGCCGCGGGCTCATCGAGCCGGTGCGCGAAGACCCGCCGGAATTCCTCCACTGCATGGCGGAGCTGGCCGCGGCGGGCGAGGCCGCCTACCGCGAACTCACCGACCGCACCGAGGGCTTCCTCGACTACTTCTACGAGGCCACCCCGGTCAACGAGATCGGCCTGCTCAACATCGGCTCGCGGCCCTCCCACCGCAAGAAGACCGACCGCTCCAAGGCCTCGGTGCGCGCCATCGCCTGGGTCTTCGGCTGGGCCCAGTCCCGCCACACCCTGCCCGCCTGGTACGGCATGGGCACCGCCCTGGAGCGGCTGGAGGCATCGGACCCGGGCGCCCGCGAGCGCCTGCGGCAGATGTACCGCCAGTGGCCCTTCTTCCGCGCCCTGCTGTCCAACATGCAGATGGCCCTGCACAAGGCCGACATGCGCATCGCCGAGGCCTACGCCGACCTGTGCCATGACCGCCGCCGGGCCCGTGACATCTTCGGCAAGATCCGGGCCGAGTACGAGCGCACCGTGCACCACGTGCTCGATGTGTCGGGCCTGCCCTACCTCATGGCCGAGACCCCGCAGATCGCGCTCTCGCTCATCCGCCGCAACCCCTACCTGGATCCCCTCAACCAGATCCAGCTCACCCTGTTGCGCCGCTACCGAGACCCGGCACTGCCCGAGGAAGAACGCGAACGCTGGCTCGATCCCCTGCTGCGCTCCATCAACGCCATCGCCGCCGGCATGCGCAACACCGGCTGAAGCACCTGGGAGAAGCACCCGGGAAAAGAAACCCCGCCGGGCGGCGGGGTTCCAGGGACCGCGCTCCGACCCGGCTCAGAAGTAGAACCGGGCACCCGCGGACAGCACGCTGACGGCGTCGTTCACGGTATAGGAGGCAAAGCCTGACAAGCGGGGCGTGAAATAGTACTGGCCGTTGACACCCAGCTCGAACTCGGTGTCGCCCGGGTCATAGGCAACGATGCCCGCGGTACCGCCCACTTCCACCTTTTCCTGCAGCCAGTACCGGACGCCGCCGCGCAGGGCCCAGTAATCGACATCGGTTCCGAGCAGGAAGGGACCGATGCGGAGTCCGAACTGGACACTGCCGAGACCGAAGGTCCCGTAGACGTCGGTCCTGGAATCGAGCCCGCGCCGGTACCCGACGCTGACCTCCCAGGCATCCGCATCCAGGCCGGAATCCATGTCCCAGAAGCGGTACGCGCCCTGGACGAAGATGTCCGGGGTGACCTCGAAGGAACCGGAAAAACCGAAACCGTCTCCATCGTCGGTCTCGATATCGGCCAGGTCGTAAGTCACCTGCCCCCAGCGATAACTGAAATCACCGGCCATGCCGGGCGCCGGCAGGCCCAGCACCGCGAGCAGACCCAGTACGGTCGCGATCCTTGTCATGTCGTTCTCTCCTGTCGTTGAGACTGCGATGATGATGGCAGACCGGGGCATTGTCCCTCCCGGGCCGCCGGCCTTCCAGCCCCGGCGCCACCGGAGCGTGAAGGCGATCACAGAACCGGCGCCGGGTCACCGCCGCTCCGCGGCGCCCCCCCGCGGGAACGCGGGCCTCAGGCCACCTGGACCGGGATGGTGTTGCGGGTGTGGGTGATGCGGTTGGCCTCGTCCACGTAGACCAGGGTGGGCCGGTAGGCGGCCAGTTCCTTTTCGTCCAGGGCGAGGTAGGCGCAGATGATGACGATGTCGCCGGGGGCGGCCTTGTGGGCGGCGGCGCCGTTGACCGACACGATGCCGGAGCCGTCCTCGGCGCGGATGGCATAGGTGGTGAAGCGCTCGCCGTTGCTGACGTTGTAGACGTGGATCTGCTCGTACTCGCGGATGCCGGCGGCGTCCAGCAGGGCGCCGTCGATGGCGCAGGAGCCCTCGTACTCCAGCTCCGAGTGGGTCACCCGGGCCCGGTGCAGTTTGGCCTTGAGCATGGTGTACTGCATGGCGCCTCGCTCTCCCGATCCGCTCGCAAGGGTGGAATTATACACCAAGGCCCGCGCCCCCGCCCGGCGCGCAACCCGTTGAATCACCTTGATCATTGCATTAATTCCCTCTCCGTGGGATGAAGGGGTCAGGGTGGGGAGTGTTGCACGAGCAGGAAAAACCCGAGTTCCGATCCGCT
>JALSIK010000245.1 GCA_026990045.1 Chromatiales bacterium
CCGAGGAGGCCATTTCCAAGCGCCTGGAGACCTACAACGAAAAGACCGCCCCCCTCATCGGTTTCTATGAAAAGGAGGGCCTGCTGCTGACGGTGAAGGCCACCTCCAGCGAGGCGGTGATCGAGGCCATCAAGCAGCGGCTGGCGGCCTGACCCGCACCCGCCGGGCGGCCAGGGGCCGGTCCGCGGCGCGGGCCGGCCCCGTTCATATGCGCGCCATCACCCGGTGGTAGAATCGCGCCATGGAACCGCCGCGCGACAGCCTGCAGGAGAGCATCGAGCGCCAGCGCGAGGTGCTGGCCGGGCTGCTGCAGGAGCCCCTGCGCCGGCTAGCCGAAAACTGCGCCCGGGCCTGGGGCGACCGCGAGGCCCTGGACCGGGTGCTGGAGGAGGGCCTGGACTACGTGCCCTGGGCCAGGTTTCTCTACGCCCTGGACACCGACGCCCGCCAGATCAGCGACAACATCAGCCGCGAGGGGGTCATCGAGCGCGACTTCGGCCGCGACCGTTCCACCCGCCCGTACATGCGCGAGGCGGTGCCCGCCAGCGGGTTTCTCCTGTCCGAGGCGTACATTTCCCTGCGCGCCCGGCGCCCGTCGCTCACCGCCATCCAGATCGTGCGCGACGCGGACAACCGGGCCCTGGGCTTCGTCGGCGCCGACTTCGACCTGCGCGACCTGCCGCTCACCCGCGAGCTGTACGAGGAGCCGCGCTACTGGCGCCAGATCAAGGGCGACCCCTCCATCCGCGGTACCGTGTTCCACCAGACCCGCACCGAGTCCGAGCTGGACCGCCACATCGACACCGTGCTCGGCGTGGTGGAGGAGCTCATGACCGACCACGGGGTCTACCACGTGATCCTGCATTTCTCCAGCAGCCGCGCCATCGTCTGGCACATGGACGATCCCTACCGCTACCGGCTGCTGGACATCGCCATGCTCACCAACCCCAACATCTGTCTCGCCTATCCCCGGCGCGACTACCCGGCCGAGGCCGCGGTGCCCGCGGCCCGCATCCGCGACGTGCTCGACGGCTTCCGCAAGCTCCGCTTCATGGACGAGATGCTCTACCTGCGCTCGGGCACGCTCAACGTCTTCAACGGCATCGTCGGCCTCACCTTCTCCTGCGACGGCTCCCACTACATCCCGTGGGACGAGTTTCTCGACCAGGACCACGCCTTCTGGGTCACCGGCGTGGCGGCGGGTTCCGGCCCATAGCGCCTGGGATCCGAAACCGGTCGCCGTGTTGCCTGCGGGAAGGTGAGCGGCCCCGTCCACCACCGGCCGCTGGATGCGGTGGGAGGGTCGAATCCCGGTTTTCGGGGAGACCGCTGGGTGCGTTCCCCCCGCGAACGCACCGGCAGGCGGGTGCGATGGCTTCGCCGTCACGCCCTGCGCTCCTTCCCAGGGGGACTGACCTGCGGTGGGGCCGGATCACCCGGGCCACCCGGCCGCGGTGCTTTGGCCACGGCGCCTGCCATCTTGTGGTCGCCATTGGGCAGGCGCGTCCTCTCCGTTCCCATCCCTTCCAACTTCTCATTGTATTGAGTAAAATTACTCAGTACGATGTCCAGGATTTCATATCAGCGCCCCCAGGCTGCCGTGTTGGCCGCCCGCCTGCGAGAGCCGCGCCGGTTCATCCAGGTGGTGGCGGGGCCGAGGCAGGTGGGCAAGACCACGCTCGTGCAGCAAGTGGTGGAGGACCTGGGCCGGCCGGTGGTTTTTGTCAGCGCCGATGAGCCCACGCTGCGCGGCCCCGGTTGGCTCGCCCAGCAGTGGGAACGGGCGCGTCTCGAGGCCCGCGGGGGAGAGGCCGTCCTGGTCATCGACGAGGTCCAGAAGGCTGCCGGCTGGGCCGAGGCGGTCAAACGGCGGTGGGATGAGGACACCCGCAACGGCATCACTCTCCATGTCGTCCTGCTGGGTTCGGCGCCGCTCCTGGTGCAGCAAGGGCTGTCGGAGAGCCTTGCCGGGCGCTTCGAGATCATCCACCTCCCGCACTGGAGTCTCGCGGAGATGCGCGAGGCGTTCGGGTTCGGGCTCGACGAGTACCTCTATTTCGGGGGGTATCCGGGAGCGGCCCCGCTCATTGGCGATCCCGAGCGGTGGCGGCGCTACATCCGGGACGCACTCATCGAAACCACGCTCTCGCGCGATATCCTGTTGCTGGAGCCGGTGCGCAAGCCCGCGCTCCTGCGCCGCCTGTTCGAGCTGGGCTGCCAGTATTCCGGCCAGATCCTTTCCTACAACAAGATGCTGGGCCAGCTGCAGGAAGCCGGCAACACGACAACGCTCGCGCACTACCTGGACCTGCTGGCCGCGGCGGGGATGCTGGCGGGGCTGCAGAAGTACGCCGGCCAGGGGGTGCGTCGCCGGGCCTCCAGCCCCAAGCTCCAGGTCTTCAATACTGCACTCATGACGGCACAGCTGGACAGGGATCCCGCCCGGATCGATCCCGAGCGACATGGCCGCCTGGTGGAATCGGCGGTT
>JALSIK010000246.1 GCA_026990045.1 Chromatiales bacterium
TATCCACTGGAACGAGGCCGACATGGGCGCCACCTACGAGCTGGGCGAGATCCCGGACGCGCTCAAGGACCAGGCCCAGGCCCTGCGCGAGCAGATGGTGGAGGCCGCGGCCGAGGCCGACGAGGAACTCATGGACAAGTACCTCGAGGGCGGCGAGCTGTCCGAGGACGAGATCCGCAAGGGGCTGCGCATCCGCACCCTGGCCAACGAGATCGTGCCCTGCCTGTGCGGCTCGGCGTTCAAGAACAAGGGCGTGCAGGCCATGCTGGACGCCGTCATCGACTACCTGCCCTCGCCGGTGGACATCCCGCCGGTCAAGGGCCACCTGGACGATGCCGAGGGCACCGAGGCCGAGCGCAAGGCCTCCGACGACGAACCGTTCTCGGCCCTGGCCTTCAAGATCGCCACCGATCCCTTCGTCGGCACCCTGACCTTCTTCCGGGTCTACTCCGGGGTCATCAACTCGGGCGACACCGTGTACAACTCGGTCAAGGGCAAGAAGGAGCGCGTGGGCCGCATCGTGCAGATGCACGCCAACCACCGCGACGAGATCAAGGAGGTCCGCGCCGGCGACATCGCCGCCGCCGTGGGGCTGAAGGACGTGACCACCGGCGACACCCTGTGCGACCCGGACAACGTCATCATCCTCGAGCGCATGGAGTTCCCGGAGCCGGTGATCTCGGTGGCCATCGAGCCCAAGACCAAGCCGGACCAGGAGAAGATGGGCGTGGCGCTGCAGAAGCTGGCGCAGGAAGACCCCTCGTTCCGGGTGCATACCGACGAGGAGTCGGGGCAGACCATCATCTCCGGCATGGGCGAGCTGCACCTGGAGATCATCGTCGACCGGCTCAAGCGCGAGTTCAAGGTGGACGCCAACGTGGGCGCGCCGCAGGTGGCCTACCGCGAGACCATCCGCAAGACGGTGGAGAAGGCCGAGGGCAAGTTCGTGCGCCAGACCGGCGGCCGCGGCCAGTACGGTCACGTCATCCTCAAGCTGGAGCCCCAGGAGCCGGGCAAGGGCTACGAGTTCGTCAACGAGATCGTGGGCGGCGTGGTGCCCAAGGAGTACATCCCGGCGGTGGACAAGGGCATCCAGGAGGCGATGGAGAACGGCGTGCTGGCCGGCTACCCGGTGGTGGACGTCAAGGTCACCCTGTACGACGGTTCCTACCACGAGGTGGATTCCTCGGAGATGGCGTTCAAGATCGCCGGCTCCATGGGCTTCAAGGAGGGCGCCAAAAAGGCCGACCCGGTGCTGCTGGAGCCCATCATGAAGGTGGAGGTGATCACGCCCGAGGAGTACATGGGCGACGTGGTGGGCGACCTCAACCGCCGCCGCGGCATGATCCAGGGCATGGACGACGGCCCCTCGGGCAAGATCGTCCGCGCCGAGGTGCCGCTGGCGGAGATGTTCGGTTACGCCACCGACCTCCGGTCGGCGACCCAGGGCCGCGCCACCTACACCATGCAGTTCGAGAAGTACGCCGCGGCGCCGGAGAGCATCGCCGAGGAAGTGATCAAGAAGGCATCCTGAGGATTGTTGAACGACCAGGCCCGCCCCGGGCGGGATGAGCGCACAGAAGACAGAGGGTAAAGACCGTGTCCAAGGAAAAATTCGAACGCACCAAGCCGCATGTGAACGTGGGGACGATTGGCCACGTGGATCACGGGAAGACGACGCTGACGGCGGCGATCACGAAGGTGATGGGTGAGAAGTATGGTGGTGAGGCGAAGGCCTACGACCAGATTGACTCGGCGCCGGAGGAGAAGGCGCGTGGTATCACCATTGCGACGGCGCACGTGGAGTACGAGAGTGCGAAGCGGCACTATGCGCACGTGGACTGTCCGGGGCATGCGGACTACGTGAAGAACATGATCACGGGTGCGGCGCAGATGGACGGGGCGATTCTGGTGGTGTCGGCGGCGGACGGGCCGATGCCGCAGACGCGGGAGCACATTTTGCTGGCGCGTCAGGTGGGGGTGCCGTACATCGTGGTGTACCTGAACAAGGCGGACATGGTGGACGATGCGGAGCTTCTGGAGCTGGTGGAGATGGAGGTCCGGGAGCTTTTGTCGAGCTATGATTTTCCCGGGGATGACGTGCCGATTGTGACGGGTTCGGCGCTGAAGGCGCTGGAGGGGGACACGTCGGAGATTGGGGTGCCGTCGATCGAGAAGCTGGTGGAGGCGATGGACGAGTACATTCCGGAGCCGGAGCGTGCGATTGACGGGGCGTTTTTGATGCCCATTGAGGACGTGTTTTCGATTTCGGGCCGCGGGACGGTGGTGACGGGCCGGATCGAGCGTGGCAAGGTGAAGGTGGGCGACGAGGTGGAGATTGTGGGTCTTCGGGAGACGCAGAAGACCACGGTGACGGGCGTGGAGATGTTCCGGAAGCTGCTGGACGAGGGGCAGGCCGGGGACAACGTGGGCGTGCTGTTGCGCGGGACGAAGCGCGAGGAGGTGGAGCGCGGTCAGGTGCTGGC
>JALSIK010000247.1 GCA_026990045.1 Chromatiales bacterium
CGTGCGCCCGACGATGAGGCAGGCGATGGAGGCGGCCTCTTCCTGCAGCATGCGCGCGGGGTTGTCGTAGTGCTGCACCCACAGGTCGATGATGGCGTAGGGCGCGGGGTAGTGGTTGCGCGGCGCCCGGGCGGCCACCTTGCGCGCCATGTAGCGCCCCAGCCAGGGGCGGACCCACGGGGCCGAGGCCAGGCGCTTCCACCACGCCAGGGGTTTGCGCCGCGGGGGATGCAGGGCGGTCTCGCGCGCGGCGGTGAGCAGGTGGCGCTCGGGCACGGCGTGGTCCACCAGGCCGAGGCGGCGCGCGGCGCGGGCCGAGAGGCTGCGGCCGGTAAGCATGGCGTCCAGCCCCGCCGGCGCGCCGACGAGCTGGATGAGGCGCAGGGTGCCGCCGAAGCCGGGGTGGATGCCCAGGCGCACCTCGGGCAGGCCCAGGCGGGTGCCGGGATCGTCGCAGGCCACGCGGTGGCGGCAGGCCAGGGCCAGTTCCAGCCCGCCGCCCAGGCAGAAGCCCTTGATCATGGCCACGGTGGGGAACGGCAGCGCGGCCAGGGTGTTCATGAGCTGGTGCCCGCGCTGCACCGCGGCCAGGGCCTCGGCCTCGTCCTCGAAGCGGGTGAATTCGCGCACGTCGGCCCCGGCGATGAAGCCGTTGTCCTTGCCCGAGCGGATCACCAGCGCCGCCGGCGGGCTGGCGGCGATGTCCTTGAGCAGGCGCTCCAGTTCCTCCAGCACCTCGGCCGAGAGGGTGTTGACGGAGGCATCGGCGCGATCGAGGGTGAGCCAGGCGATGTTGTCGCCGTCGCGTTCCTCGCGCCAGTGCTTGTACGCTGTGGCCATGGGTCGGTTCCTATGCTTTGTGTTCCGGGGCGGTTCGCTCCACCAGCAGGGCGCCGCCCTGGCCGCCGCCGATGCACAGGGTGGCGATGCCGGTGCGGGCATCGTTGCGCGCCAGCACGTGCAGCAGGTGCAGGACGATGCGCGCGCCGCTGGCGCCCACGGGGTGGCCGATGCTGACGGCGCCGCCGTCCACGTTGAGGCGCTCCTGGTCCAGCTCGCCCAGGGCGCCGGGCAGGCCCAGCTCGGTGCGGCAGTAGTCGTCGTCGGCCCAGGCCGCGAGGCAGGCCAGCACCTGGGCGGCGAAGGCCTCGTTGATCTCCCAGTAGTCCACGTCGTTGAGGCCCAGCTTGTGGCGCCGGAGCAGGGGGGTGCTGGCGTGCACCGGTCCCAGTCCCATCTGCTCGGGCAGCACGCCGGCCCACTCGCAGTCCACGATGCGGCCCAGCACCGGCAGGTCGTATTGTTTCACTGCCTTGTCGCTGGCCAGGATCAGGGCCGCGGCGCCGTCGGTGATCTGGGCACTGTTGCCGGCGGTGACGTTGCCGAAGGGCTTGTCGAACACCGGTTTCAGCCTGGCCAGCGACTCCATGCTGGTGTCGCGGCGCAGGCCGTCGTCGTCCAGGTAGGCCTTGCCGCGGGTGTCGTAGAGGGGCTCGATCTCGCCCAGCCGGTTTTCGTCCTGGGCCCGGGCCAGGCGCTGGTGGGAGCGCAGGGCGAAGGCGTCCATGGCCTCGCGCGAGATGCCGAAGCGCCAGGCCAGGTTCTCGGCGGTCTGGCCCATGGACAGGCCCACCACCGGGTCAGTGAGGCCGCGCAGCAGGCCGATGACGGGCTTGAGGTGGCGCCCGCGCAGGGAGGCGATGACGCGCAGCTTGTCCCACGGGGTGCGGGCGCGGTTGAGATCGCCCAGCCAGGCCACCATGGTCTCGTTGAGCAGCACCGGGGCGTGGCTCATGGACTCCACCCCGCCGGCCAGGACCAGGTCGGCCCGGCCCAGGGCGATGTCCTTGGCCGCGCTGTCCAGGGCCTGCAGGCCCGAGGCGCAGTTGCGCTGCACGGTGTAGGCGGGCACGTCCTTGCCGCAGCCCAGGCGCAGGGCCACCACGCGGGCGATGTTGGCCTCGTCCGGTCCCGGCATGACGCAGCCCAGCACCACCTGGTCGAGGGCGTCGGGCATGAAGGGCTGGCGCGCCAGCAGCGGCCGGGCGCAGCCCAGGGCCAGGTCGGCGGCGTGGAACGGCCCGGGCCGGCCGCGGGCCTTGAGGAAGGGGGTGCGGGCGCCGTCCACGATGTACACCTCGCGGCCCTTGTAGGCGCGGCCGGTGCTCGCGGCGCGGGTGGCGGCCTTCTTGCGCGGTGCCGGTTTTTTCTTGGCGGTTTTTTTCTTCACCTGTGTCATGCAGGGGGTCCTTTGCCGAAGTCGGGCGGGAAGTCGTCCACGCGGATCACTTCGAGGCGGGCGGCCTCGGCCTGGCGGATGAGTTCCGCCTCCTGGGCGTCGATGACGCCCTGGTCCTGGGCCGCGCGCAGCACGTCTTCCAGCTCGCCCAGGCGCCAGCTCACGCCGGGCAGGCCCTTGCGCAGCTTGCGCTCGGCGTGCTCGGCGGTGATGACCTTGACCAGGGCGTCCTCGATGCGGGCGAGCTGCTGGTCGGGCGCCTTGGGGATGTACATGCCGGCGGTGAGGCGGTCGCGGGTGGGCGAGGGGGCCAGCAGCAGCTCGGCCACCTCGCGGTCCAGCTTGTCGCCCGGGGCGTGGAAGCGCCGCCCCAGGGGGAAGATGCACAGGCGCAGGAGCCAGGCCACGGGCCGGCTGGGGAAGTTGGCCAGCACGCCGTTGATGCGGTCCTGGATGGTGTAGAGGCTGTGGTCCAGGGCCCAGCGCAGTAGCGGCAGTTCCTCGCGCGGGCAGCCGGCGGAGTTGAAGCGGTGGAGGGCGGCGCTGGCCAGGTACAGGTGGGAGAGCACGTCGGCCAGCCGCGCCGACAGCCGCTCCCGGCGCTTGAGCGAGCCGCCCAGGGTGATGATGCTGGCATCGGCGAGCAGGGCGAAGGCGGCGCTCATGCGGGTGAGGTGCTGGTAGTAGCGCCGCACCGGGCCGCGCCCCGGGGCCACCACGAACAGGGAGCGGGTGACGGCATAGCTGAAGGTGCGCAGCACGTTGACGACGACGAAGCGCACGTGGGAGAACAGGGCGCGGTCGAACTTCTGCAGCGACTCCTCCGGGTCCTCGGTGCTGATGGCCTCCATGAGCTTGAGGATGTGGGGGTGGGCGCGCACCGCGCCCTGGCCGAAGATGATGAGGCTGCGGGTGAGGATGTTGGCGCCCTCGACGGTGATGGCGATGGGCACCGCCTGGTACACCCGGCCCATGAAGTTGCGCGGGCCCAGGCAGATCCCGGCGCCGCCCAGCACGTCCATGGCGTCGTTGACCGCGCGGCGCATGCCCTCGGTGAGGTGGTACTTGACGATGGCCGAGATCACCGACGGCTTCTCGCCGTGGTCGATGGCGGCGGCGGTGAGCAGGCGCGCGGCGTCCATGAGGTAGGTGAGCCCGGCGATGCGGGCCAGGGCCTCCTGCACGCCCTCGAAGCGGCCGATGGGCAGCTTGAACTGGCGGCGGATGCGGGCGTAGGCCCCCACCGCGCGGCAGGCCAGCTTGCCCGCGCCCACGCCCAGGGCCGGCAGCGAGATGGAGCGGCCGTCGGCCAGGCATTCCATGAGCATGCGCCAGCCCTGGCCGGCGCGGTCCTGGCCGCCGATGACCCAATCCATGGGGATGAACACGTCCTTGCCGCTGTTGGGCCCGTTCTGGAACGGGATGTTGAGCGGCAGGTGGCGGCGGCCGATGTTGACGCCCGGATGATCGGTGGGGATGAGGGCCAGGGTGATGCCGGGCTCGTCGTCCTCGCCGATGAGGTGGTCGGGGTCGTAGAGCTTGAACGCCAGGCCCAGCAGGGTGGCCACCGGGCCCAGGGTGATGTAGCGCTTCTCCCAGGTGAGGCGGATGCCCAGCACGTCTTTCCGGCCCTCGAAGTCCTGGCGGCAGACCACGCCGAAGTCGGGCATGGCCGAGGCGTCGCTGCCCGCTTGCGGGCTGGTGAGGGCGAAGCAGGGGATCTCCTCGCCGCGGGCCAGGCGCGGCAGGTAGTAGTCCTTCTGTTCCTGGGTGCCGTACTCCAGCAGCAGCTTGGCCGGGCCCAGGGAGTTGGGCACCATCACCGTCACCGCCGCGGTGATGGAGCGGGTGGCGATCTTCATCACCACCGCGGAGTGGGCCAGGGCGGAGAACTCCAGCCCGCCGTAGCGGCGCGGGATGATCATGCCGAAGAAGCCCTGGTCCTTGATGAACTGCCACACCTCCGGCGGCAGGTCGTAGCGCTCGTGGGTGATGTCCCAGTCGTCGAGCATGGCGCACAGCTCTTCGGTGGGACCGTCGAGGAAGGCCTGCTCCTCGCGCGAGAGCTCCGGCGCGGGCTGGCGGTGCAGCTTGCGCCAGCGCGGGCGGCCGGAGAACAGCTCCCCGTCCCACCACACGGTGCCGGCCTCCAGGGCCTCGCGCTCGGTGTCGGACATGGGCGGCAGCATGCCGCGGAACAGGCGCAGCAGCGGCCCGGAGATCCAGCGCTTGCGCCAGTGGTGCTCGTCGCCGGCGGCGGTGGCGGCGGGCAGCGGGCGGCGCCGCCAGCGCAGCTCCGCCGCGAGCCCGGCCAGGGCCAGGCCCCAGCCCGCGGCGTCGGGGGGCAGCAGCACGAGCCCGGTGAGGACGGCGGGAAGGACCAGGTGTTCAGGTTTCATGCCGGACTCCTTTCACTGCGGGGCTCACGTGGTGGCGGAACGTCTCCGCCGGGGTGTTTCCTTCTTGTTCAGACCACGGCGGCATGCGGGGGTTGCAGGGCCTCCGTGGCGGGTGGCGGCGAAAGCGGTGCGGTGCTGGACGAAGTTATCGTCCGCCCGGGGACGGGGCTTGAGGCGGCGGCGGAAGGTGCCGGCCGCGCCGGGGCCAAGAGATTGCGTGCCGATGCCTGGAACATGCGACGTCGCGCCGCCTCCGTTGGTTGTTGTTGTTTGTTCTGCCTCCAAGCTTAGGCGCCGCGCCGGGCGGCGGCAAGGGCGAAGTCTTGATCCCGCGCAAGGGTTCCGGGATCAGGCCGAGGCGGCCAGGGCCACCGCCCGGTCCAGGACCTCGACGGGGGTGTAGAAGTGGGGCGAGAAGCGCACGCCGGGGCCGCGCCGGGCGCACACCACGCCGCGGGCGGAGAGATGCCGGTGCAGCGCTTCGGGGTCCAGCCGGCGGTGGCGGAAGGTGACGATGCCGGCCACGCGCCCCGGCGCGGGATCGCTCACCAGCTCCAGCTCCGGCGCTGCGGCGACGGCCTCCAGCAGGCGGCGGCTGCGGTCCAGCAGGCGCCGCTCCACTTCCTCCATGCCCACCTCTTCCAGCAGCGAGAGGCTGGCCTCCAGGGCGTGGATGCCCAGCATGTTGGGGCTGCCGCACTCGAACCGGCGCGCGGTGGGCGCCGGGCGCCAGTCCAGGCGGTCGAAGTCGTCGTGGTGCTCCACCATGTGCCAGCCGTACTGGTGCAGCACCAGGCCCTCGCGCAGCGCCGGCCGGCACCAGAACACGGCCACGCCCTCGGGCCCCAGCATCCACTTGTGGCCGTCGGCCATGACGAAGTCGGCCTGCCAGGCGGCCACGTCGGCGGCCAGGGCGCCCAGGCTCTGGATGGCGTCCACGCAGAACAGCACCCCGCGCCCGCGGCAGCCCGCGCCCAGCCGCGCCAGGTCCAGGCGCAGGCCCGAGGCGTACTGCACCGAGCTCACCGACAGCAGCCGGGTGTGCCCGTCCATGGCCCCCAGCAGCGCCGCCTCCGGTTCGCCGCGGTGCAGGTCCACGCGCCGCACCTCCACCCCCAGGGGCGCCAGGGACTCCCACACGATGCGGTTGGAGGGGAACTCCTCGTCGCTGATGACCACGTTGTCGCCGGCGCGCCAGGCCAGGCCGTGGGCCACCGCCGACAGGGCCTCGGAGGTGTTCTTGAGCAGGGCGATGTCGTCGGCCGAGGCGGCGCCCAGCAGGCGGGCGAGCCGCTCGCGCAGCCGCTGCTCCGTCTCCAGCCAGCGGGGGTAGTGGCGCGCACCCTGGCGCGCGTTCTCCTCGGCGAAGCGGGCCACCGCCGCGGCCGCGCGCCGCGGCCACGGCGCCACCGCGGCGTGGTTGAGGTAGCACAGCGCCGGGTCGAGGGGGAACTCGCCGGCCGCGGGGTCTTCGCTCATGGTGCCCGGGGCTCCCGGGCCAGGGCCGGGTAGGGCGCGCGCTGGTGCTTGAGATGGGTGGCGCCCACGATGATGCGGTACAGCACCCAGCCGCCGGCGGCGAGCAGGATCACGTAGCCCACCAGGTACTGCAGGGTGAGGACGCCGGCGGCGGCCAGCAGCAGCCCCGACCAGAAGGTGCGCAACTGCCAGCGGAAGTGGGGTGCGAGCCAGGTGTCGCGCACGTCGCGGGCGCGGACCAGGTTGATGCCGGCGGCGACGAAGAAAGTGACGACGGTGACGAAGCCCAGCGCCTGGAGCACGTAGACCGCGTAGGTCAGGTCCACCAGCCGTTGCTCCCGTGTCTTGGTTGCCATGGCCTCATTCCCGCAGTCCCAGCCAGCGCCGCCGCCGGGCCAGGCGCTCCGGCGCGGGGTCTTGCTGGAACTCCAGGTATACCGTATCCGCCGGCGGCGCGCCAAGCACCAGTTCCAGTTCCAGCAGCTCGTCGCGGCGGAAGGCGTGCAGGCGCAGCCGCTGCCCCGGGCGGCCGTGCGCCAGCCGCCGCTGCACGCCGTCCCCGGTGGCGCGGATGCCGTCCACCGCCAGCAGCAGGTCGCCCGCGGCCAGGCCGGCGGCGTGGGCCGGACCGCCCCAGGTCACCGTGGCCACGCGCAGGCCGCCGTCGCCGGGCTCCAGCCGCGCGCCCAGGTGGACGGGGGGCGGGTCCGCGGCGGGCCGGCCGCCCTTGTCGCCGGGGCCGGCGGCGGGGCGGAAGCGGACCGCCACGCCCACGTCCGCCAAAAGGTCGGCCAGCGGTACGTCGTCGGTGCCGTGGACGTGGCGGGCGAAGAAGTCGTCCAGCGGGGTGCCGGCCAGCTCCGAGGCCAGGGCCTCGACGGCGTCCTCGGGCACGCCGGTCTCCGCCCGGCCGTAGTCCTGCCACAGGCGGCGCATGAGGTCGTCGAGGCCGGCGGCGTCCCGGCTCGCGCGGCGCAGGGTGAGGTCCAGGGCCAGGGCCACCAGGGCGCCCTTGGCGTAGTAGCTGACGATGGCGTTGGGGGCGTTCTCGTCCTGCTTGTAGAACCGGGTCCAGGCGTCGAAGCTGGACTCGGCGACGCTCTGCAGGCGGCGGCCGGGCCCGCGCCAGACCCGGGTGGCGGTGCGGCCCAGCAGCTCCAGGTAGGACTCGGGCGCGATGACCCCGCTGCGGGCCAGGGCCAGGTCGTCGTAGTACGAGGTGATGCCCTCGAAGGCCCACAGCAGCCGGGTGTGCACCTCGCGGGTGAGATCGCAGGGCACGAATGCCGCCGGGCGGATGCGCTTGACGTTCCACAGGTGGAAGTACTCGTGGGAGCACAGGCCCAGCAGGTTGCGGTAGCCCTCGTCCACCGGGGCCTCCGGGCCCGGCGGCAGCTCGTCGCGGCGGCACAGCAGGCTGCAGCTCGACCGGTGTTCCAGCCCGCCGTAGCCCTCGCCCACGGCGGTGACCAGGAACAGGTAGCGCTCCATCTCCGGCAGCCCGCCGAACAGGTCCGCGTGCACGCGGCAGATGCGCTCCAGGTCGGCGGCCAGCCGCCCGAGATGGGCGTGATGGCGGCCGGTGACCGCCACGTGGTGGGGGGTGCCGGCCACGCTGAAGTCCACGAGGTCGAAGGTGCCCATCTCCACCGGGTGATCGATGAGCTCGTGGTAGGAGGCGGCGGCGTAGTCGCCGAAGGCCCACGGCGGCGTGCCCGCCGTGCGGGGCAGGGTGGTGGCCACGCGCCAGTGGTCCAGGCCCGGCGGCGGGTGCAGGGTGACGGCGCAGGGGTCCTGCTCGCGCCCGGCGGCGGCCAGGAACAGGCACGGGCCGTTGAAGTAGGCGTGGGTCTGGTCGAAGTGGGCCCCGCGCACCGACAGGTCCCAGGCGTAGACCTGGTAGCGCACCTCCAGCGCGCCGCGGGCGGGGGCGCAGCGCCAGGTCTGCTTGTCCAGCTTCGCCACCGGCAGCGGGCCCTGGTCGTCACGGGCCTCCAGGGTCACCACGTGGCGGGCGAAGTCGCGGATCATGTAGCTGCCGGGGATCCAGGCCGGCATCCACAGGCGCTGGCCCGCGGGGTCGGGCGCCGCCACGCGCAGCGTGACCTGGAACAGGTGGGCCCCGGGGTCCGCCGGGACCACGGTGTAGTGGACCGCGGGTGCGGTCACGGCGCCGCCGGCTCGGGCTGGAGTCCCTCGGGTGTCCCCGCGGGCAGCGGTGCCCCCGGCGCCGGCGGCGGAGCGGGGGGCGTGTCCCCGGGGCCGGGCGCGCCGGTGCCCGGTTCCTCCCGCCGGGCGGGGACCCCCGCCGGCGCCAGGTCCACCTTGATGGCCATGAGCCGGGCCAGGCCGGAGCGGTCCGCGGTGGAGCGTACCCGGTCGCCGGCGGCCTCGGCGGTGCCGGCGAGGCTGAGCCAGGCGCCCAGCGGGCCGCGGATCACCGTCTCGGTGCTGGTGACGCCGCCCGCGGGCGGGCTGTCCGGCCCGCCGCTCACGTGCTGGGCCCGCACCTTCAGGATCACGGTGTCGCCGTCGAGCACCGGCAGCACCTCGAAGCCGGCGGACAGTCCCTGGTAGATGATGCGCTCGGCGATGGTGCCGCGGGCGGTGGTGTAGCGCTCGCGCACCGGGTAGCGGGTGGCCACCTTGACCGTGGCCCACTGGCCCTCCACCGTGTCCACGTAGTAGGTGCGCGGGCGGCCGTGGCGCGGGGCGGTGGACAGCAGCCGGCCCCGCTGCCGGGCGGCCTCGACGATGCGCGGGTCCATGGTGACGGAGATGCGCAGCATCTGGTCGCCGGCGTCGATCTCCCTGAGCATCTGCCGGATCTGCTCCAGGTTCTCGGGCGTGGTCTTGACGAACAGCTCCTGGCCGTCGGGCAGCAGCACGCCCTCCTCGTCCAGCAAGGGCGCCAGCAGCACCACCGCTTCCTCGGCGGTGCGGTGCCGGAGGGTGAAGGTCTCGGTCTCCATGAGCTGGGCGGCGGCGGGGGCGGCCGCGGCCAGCAGCAGGCACAGGACGATGGGGCGGAGGAATGACGGCATGGTCGGTCCTACAGGTGGAGACGGCGCAGCTCCGCCGAGGGCCGGCTGTGTTCCCAGACCTCGTCGAACTCGTCCACCAGCTCGCGCGCGCGCAGCACGTCGTTGAAGTTGATGACGGCCTGGTAGCGGTCACCCTGCTCGCGGTAGCAGTAGCCGCGGCCGTCGGCCACCAGGTAGGCGTGGGTGCAGTGGCGGTAGTCCTCGTGCACCAGGCGGATGTGCACGAAGGAGCTGAGCCGGCGCGACAGCTCCACCAGGCGGTGGCCATGGCGCACCACGGGGTTGTCGTCCATGAGCAGGATGCGGATGCGGGCGCGGCGGCCGTTGCAGGCCAGGCGCGCGCAGGCGTCGGCGAACCCGGGCGTGTCGTACAGGCGCGGGTCCAGGTCGCGGGTGAAGATCTCCAGCGTCTGCCCGGCCTGGCCGGCCAGGGCCAGCGTGGCGCCGCCCACGGCCTCGATGCCCTCCAGCTCCTGCTCGCTCTCGCTGACGCCCAGCACGTATTGGTCGAACATGTCCCTGCTTCCCGCGGCACCGGGTGCGCCGCGCACACCATTCTATAGGGGCGCCGGTTCAGGTGCCAGCGGCGGGGGCCAGGCGCAGGACCATGCGCCGGTGGGGGATGCCGGCCTCCTCGTACACCGGGCCCTCGGCGGTGAAGCCGCGGCGGGCGTAGAAGGGCACGGCCGCCGCCTGGGCCGAGAGCGTCACCTGCTCCAGGCCCCGCTCGCGCGCCGCCGCCAGCAGGGCATCGAGCATGGCGCTGCCGGCGCCGCGCCCGCGCCAGGGCGCCAGCACCGCCATGCGGCCGAGGCGCCCGTCGGGCAGCAGGCGGCCGGTGCCCACCACCTCGCCGCCGGACGTCACCGCGATGACATGCACCGCCTCGTGGTCGCGCCCGTCCCACTCCAGCGCCAGGGGCACACCCTGTTCGGCCACGAACACCGCCTCGCGCACGGCGGCGATGTCCGCGTGGGCCTCGTCGAAACGCACGCGGCGGACGGTGAATCCGGTCGTGGTCATGGCGTCTCCGGTGCAGGGTCGCCGCCCGGCGGGCGACGGGACCTCAGATGGCGCGGGCCTGGTCGGCGGCGTTGCCGGTGTAGGCCGCGGGGGTCAGGGCCTTGAGCCGCTGCCTGGCCTCGTCCGGGATCTCCAGGCCGTCGATGAACTCGCGCAGGGCCGCGGCGTCGATGCGCCGGCCGCGGGTGAGCGCCTTGAGCTTTTCGTAGGGCTGTTCCACGCCGTAGCGCCGCATCACCGTCTGGATGGCCTCGGCCAGCACCTCCCAGTTGTCCTCCAGGTCTGCCGCCAGGCGCTCGCGGTCCACCTCCAGCTTGGACAGGCCGCGTAGGGTGGAGGCCAGGGCGATGACGGTGTAGGCCACGCCCGAGCCCACGTTGCGCAGCACGGTGGAGTCGGACAGGTCCCGCTGCAGGCGCGAGACCGGCAGCTTCGCCGCCAGGTGGTCGAACACGGCGTTGGCCAGGCCCAGGTTGCCCTCGGAGTTCTCGAAGTCGATGGGGTTGACCTTGTGCGGCATGGTGGAGGAGCCCACCTCGCCGGCCACGGTCTTCTGCCGGAAGTAGCCCAGCGAGATGTAGAGCCAGATGTCGCGGTCCAGGTCCAGCACCACGTTGTTGAAGCGCATGAGGGCATGGAACAGCTCGGCCATGTAGTCGTGGGGCTCGATCTGCACCGTGTACGGGTTCCACTCCAGGCCCAGCGACTCCACGAAGCGGCGCGCCAGGGCCGGCCAGTCCACCTCGGGATAGGCCGCCATGTGCGCGTTGTAGTTGCCCACCGCGCCGTTGATCTTGCCCAGCATGGGCACCGCCGCCACCTGCTCGCGCTGGCGCCGCAGGCGGTGGACCACGTTGGCGATCTCCTTGCCCACGGTGGTGGGCGAGGCCGGCTGGCCGTGGGTGCGCGACAGCATGGGGACCGCGGCGTGGTCACGCGCCATGCGCACCAGCACGTCGATGAGCTCGTCCATGAGCGGCAGCAGGGCCTGGGCGCGGCCCTCGCGCAGCATGAGCGCGTAGGCCAGGTTGTTGATGTCCTCGGAGGTGCAGGCGAAGTGGAAGAACTCGGCCGCCCGCTCCAGCTCGGCGTTGCCCGTGATCTTCTCCTTGAGGAAGTACTCCACCGCCTTGACGTCGTGGTTGGTGGTGCGCTCGATGTTCTTCACCCGCTGCGCATCGGCCTCGGTGAAGCGTTCCACGATGTGCTCCAGCACCTCGCGCGCGTGGGCCGAGAAGGGCGGCAGCTCGGCGATACCCGGTTCCTCGGCCAGGGCCAGGAGCCAGCGCACCTCCACCAGCACCCGGTGGCGGATGAGGCCGTACTCGCTGAAGATGGCGCGCAGGTCCTCGGTGCGCCCGGCGTAGCGGCCGTCGAGGGGCGACACGGCGGTGAGCGGGGAGAGGTCCATGGGCGTGGGATCATACTCCACGCCGGCGGCGGGTAACAGATGTCAGACATCAGATGTCAGAGGCCGGAACGCAGGGTGCGTCAAGCGCAGCCGCCGCGCCGTTCCGCCCGGTGCGTTCGCGGGGCGGACGCGCCCTACGCCCCCGCCGCGAGCTGTTCCAGGCCGCGCAGCGTGTGACGGCGCAGCCGCCGCGCCGTTCCGCCCGGTGCGTTCGCGGGGCGAACGCGCCTTACGTCCCCGCCGCGAGCTGTTCCAGCACGTAGGGCAGGATGCCTCCGGCGCGCATGTACTCCACCTCCTGCGGGGTGTCGATGCGCACGCGCACGCGGAAGGGGGTCTCGCTCCCGTCGTCGGCGGTGGCGGTGACGGTGGCCTCGCGCGCCTCGCCGTCGTCGAGCCCGGTGACGGCGTAGGTCTCGCGGCCGGTGAGGCCGAGGCCCGCCGCGTTCTCGCCCGGCATGAACTCCAGGGGCACGATGCCCATGCCCACCAGGTTGGAGCGGTGGATGCGCTCGTAGCTCTCGGCGATGACCGCGCGCACGCCCAGCAGCCTCGGCCCCTTGGCCGCCCAGTCGCGCGAGGAGCCGGAGCCGTACTCCTTGCCGGCGATGACGATGAGGGGGACGCCTTCCTCCCGGTACCTCATGGCCGCATCGAAGATGGTCATCTGCTCGCCGCCGGGCAGGTGCACGGTGACGCCGCCCTCGGTGCCCGGCGCCAGCAGGTTGCGCAGGCGGATGTTGGCGAAGGTGCCGCGCATCATCACCTCGTGGTTGCCGCGGCGCGAGCCGTAGGAGTTGAACTCCGCCGGCGGTATGCCGCGTTCCTGCAGGTAGCGCCCGGCCGGGCTGTCGGGCTTGATGGCGCCGGCGGGCGAGATGTGGTCGGTGGTCACCGAGTCGCCCAGCAGCGCCAGGACCCGCGCGCCCTGGATGTCGTGCACGCGGCCGTCGCCGGCGGCGCCCGGCTCGAAGTAGGGCGGCTTGCGCACGTAGGTGGAATCCGGGTCCCACTGGTAGAGGGTGCCCGCCGGTGCCGCCAGCCTGCGCCAGCGCTCGTCGCCCTCGAACACGCGGGCGTAGTTCCCGGTGAACTGCTCGCGGCTGACGCTGCCGGCCACCACCTGCTGGATCTCGTGCTGGCTGGGCCAGATGTCCTTCAGGTACACCGGCTGCCCGTCGCTGCCGGTGCCCAGGGGCTCGTTGTAGAGATCGATGTCCAGCGTGCCGGCGATGGCGTAGGCCACCACCAGCGGCGGCGAGGCCAGGTAGTTCATGCGCACCTCGGAGTGCACCCGGCCCTCGAAGTTGCGGTTGCCCGACAGCACCGAGGTGACGGTGAGGTCGCCCTCGCGGATGGCCGCGCTCACCGCCTCGGGCAGCGGCCCCGAGTTGCCGATGCAGGTGGTGCAGCCGTAGCCCACCACGTAGAAGCCCAGCTCCTGCAGCGCCTCCAGCAGCCCGGCGCATTCCAGGTAGTCGGTGACCACGCGCGACCCCGGGGCCAGCGAGGTCTTGACCCAGGGCTTGACCTTCAGCCCGCGCGCGGCGGCCTTCTGCGCCACCAGGCCGGCGGCCACCATCACCGAGGGGTTGGAGGTGTTGGTGCAGGAGGTGATGGCGGCGATGACCACGGCGCCGTCGCGCAGGGTGGCCTGCTCACCGTCCAGGTCCAGCGGGGCCTCGCCGGGACCGCCGGCGTTGCGCTCGGCCTTGAGCGCGGCCAGGTCGGCGCGGAACTTCTCCTTGGCCGCGGTGAGGGCGATGCGGTCCTGGGGCCGCTTGGGCCCGGCCAGGGACGGCACCACGGTGCCCAGGTCCAGCTCCAGCACCGAGCTGTACTCGGCGTCCTCGTTGCTGCCGAAGGCCCCCTGGGCCTTGTAATAGGCCTCCACCAGGGCCACCTGCTCCTCGCTGCGGCCGGACAGGCGCAGGTAGGCCAGCGTCTCGTCGTCCACCGGGAACAGGCCGCAGGTGGCGCCGTACTCGGGCGCCATGTTGGCCAGGGTGGCGCGGTCGGCCAGGGGCAGGTGGGCGATGCCCGGGCCGAAGAACTCCACGAACTTGCCCACCACGCCGTGGCGGCGCAGCATCTCCACCACCGTGAGCACCAGGTCGGTGGCGGTGGCGCCCTCGGGCAGCGCGCCGCTCAAGCGGAAGCCCACCACCTGCGGGATGAGCATGGAGATGGGCTGGCCCAGCATGGCCGCCTCGGCCTCGATGCCGCCCACGCCCCAGCCCAGCACGCCCAGGCCGTTGATCATGGTGGTGTGGGAATCGGTGCCCACCAGGGTGTCGGGCCAGGCCGCGGGGCGGTCCCCGCTGCCGGCGCCGAACACCACCCGGGCCAGGTGCTCCAGGTTCACCTGGTGGACGATGCCCGCCTCGGGGGGCACCACCTTGAAGTTGGCGAAGGCCTGCTGGCCCCATTTCAAAAAGGCATAGCGCTCGGCGTTGCGCCGGTACTCCAGCTCCTCGTTGAGGCTGAAGCTGTCGGGCCGGCCGAAGGCATCCACCTGCACCGAGTGGTCGATGACCAGTTCCGCCGGCTGCAGGGGGTTGATGAGGTCGGGATCGCCGCCGCGGGCGGCCATGGCATCGCGCATGGCGGCCAGGTCCACCACCGCCGGCACGCCGGTGAAGTCCTGCATGAGCACCCGCGCCGGGCGGAAGGCGATCTCGGTGGCGGGCTCCGCCTTGGGGTCCCAGGCGGCCAGCGCCTCGATGTCGGCCCGCGTCACCGTGCGCCCGTCCTCGTGGCGCAGCAGGTTCTCCAGCAGGATCTTGAGGGAGAAGGGCAGGCGGCCGGCGCCGGGGACGGCGTCCAGGCGGTAGAACTCGTAGTGCTTCCCGCCCACCTCCAGGGTGTCGCGGGCGTTGAAACTGTCGCTCATGGGGACTCCTTCTGCTTGCCGCCCGCAGGCGGGGCGCGAAGCGCGCGATTATACGCCAAACCGCGGCCGCCGGCCCCGGGGCGGCCGGCGGTCAGTGCAGGGTGGGGGTGGCGGGTTCCTCCAGCAGGGCGCGGGCGGCGGCCTCCATGCGCCCGCGCTGGAACACGATCTGCCAGCGGCGGCCGCCCACCTGGCGGTAGAGCACCGCGGCGCGGATGCCGCCCAGCAGCAGGGCGCGGATGAGGGCGGCGTTGTGGTCGTTCTCCAGGAACCGGGCCTCGCCGGTGACCATGATGCGGGGCAGCAGGGTGCTCACGGTGTCGGCGTAGAGCTGGCCCAGGGCGCCGACGATGGTGGGGTGCATGAGCTCGAAGTGGCGGCGCTGGTCGCGGATGCGGGCCAGGCCGCGGTCGATCTGCTCCAGCAGGGCAGGGCTCTTGGCCAGCTTGCGCTCCAGCACCAGCAGGCTGATGACGTAGCGGGCCAGCTCCAGGTCGCGCTTGCGCGGGTCCCCGCCCAGCTGCTCGGCCAGCACCTGCAGGCCCCGGCGCACGGGCACCACGCCGCCGAAGACGTCCTCGGTGGCCTGCGGGTTCTCCACGAACAGGCTCTCCAGGCAGGTCTCGGCGTCGGCCCGGTCCACTGCGCCGGTGCGGGCCACCTGGCGCACCAGGGCCGCGGCCTGGAACACTCCGGCCAGGGCCAGGGTGCGGTCGCGCACGCCGCCCTTCATGGCGCCAGCGGCCCCCGGGGGCCCTCGGGCAGGCGCTGGGTGGTCTCGATGAGACCCCCGCCCAGGCATTCCTCGCCGGCGTAGAACACCACCCACTGGCCGGGCGCCACCGCCCACTGCGGACTGTCGAATTCCACCATCAACCTGCCATTTTTGTCGGTTTTCACCAGGCACGCGGAGTCCTGCTGCCGGTAGCGGGTCTTGGCGGTGCAAGCCAGGGGCAGGTCGGGGGCGCGCCCGGCGATCCAGTGGACCCGGCCGGCGGTGAGCCAGCGGCTGTACAGGAGCGGATGGTCATGGCCCTGGACCACGACGAGGGCGTTGGTCCCGTGGTCCTTGCCCGCCACGTACCAGGGCTCGGCGCCGGCGCCGTGACGCCCGCCGATGCCCAGGCCCTGACGCTGGCCCAGGGTGTAGAAGGCCAGCCCCTGGTGCTCGCCCACCACCTCGCCCGCGGGGGTGCGCACCGGGCCGGGCTCGGCCGGCAGCCAGCGGGCCAGGAAGGCGCGGAAGTTGCGCGGGCCGATGAAGCAGATGCCGGTGCTGTCGCGCTTGGCGTGCACCGGCAGGCCGGCGCGCGCGGCCAGGGCCCGCACCTCGCGCTTGCGCAGCCCGCCCAGGGGGAAGCGGGCGGCGGCGAGCTGCTCCTGGTCCAGGGCGTGGAGAAAATAGCTCTGGTCCTTGTCCGGGTCCAGGCCGCGCAGCAGGCGCCAGCGCCCGCCCTGGCGCACCGTGCGCGCGTAGTGGCCGGTGAGGACGTACTCGGCGCCGCGGGCGCGGGCGAAGTCCAGGAACTCGCGGAACTTGATCTCGCGGTTGCACAGCACGTCGGGATTGGGGGTGAAGCCGGCCCGGCACTGGTCGAGGAAGGCGGCGAACACCCGCTCCCAGTACTCGGCGGCGAAATTGACCGTGGCCAGCTCCAGCCCCAGGCGCCCGCACACGGCGCGGGCGTCGGCCAGGTCGGCCGCGGCGCTGCAGCGGCCGCCGGCGTCGTCCTCCTCCCAGTTCTTCATGAACACGGGGCGCACGTCCAGGCCCGCGTCGCGCGCCAGCAGGGCGGTCACGGCGGAGTCCACCCCGCCGGACAGGCCCACCGCCACGGGCGTGCCCGGGGCC